>NCBR01000008.1:0-5000 GCA_002279285.1 Acidobacteria bacterium 37-71-11 | reverse complement strand
TCACGCACGGCGTTCTCCGACGAAGCGCACGCCCGAGCCCGTCACGGTGCGGCCGATGACCCAGCCCGGGCCGTGGGGGACGAGCTGCTCCATCACCGCGCCGAGGCGGTCCGGCGCCACGACGAGGATCATCCCGACGCCGAGGTTGAACGTCCGCCGCATGTCGTCCTCCGGCACCCGGCCCGCCTCCCGCATCACCCCGAAAAGCGCCGGCTCGTCCCACGAGTCGAGGCGGATCTCGGCGCCCACGCCGTCCGGCAGCGCCCGCGGCAGGTTGTCGGGGATGCCGCCGCCGGTGATGTGCGCGGCGCTGGTGACGAGCCCCTCGTCAAGGAGCGGCGCCACAGCCGCCAGGTACGAGCGGTGCACGGCGAGGAGCGCATCGGCAACGGTCCTCCCGAGTCCAGGCACCTCGCTGCCGACGCCGAGCCCGAGGACCTCGAAAAGCACCTTGCGCGCGAGCGAGTAGCCGTTGGTGTGCAGACCGCTCGACGGGAGGGCCACGAGGAGGTCGCCGGCGGCGGCGTTCTCGCTCCGCAGCAGCCGGTCACGCCGGCACGAGCCGACGATGAAGCCGGCGACGTCGTACTCCCCCGGCCGGTAGAACCCGGGCATCTCCGCCGTCTCGCCGCCGAGCAGGGCGCAGCCGTTGGCGCGGCAGCCGCGCGCCAGCCCCTCGATCACCTCGACCGCGACGCCGGGCTCCAGGTGGCCGGAGGCGAAGTAGTCGAGGAAGAATAGCGGGCGCGCCCCCTGCACCAGGATGTCGTTGACGCAGTGGTTGACCAGGTCCTCGCCGACGGTGCCGTGCGCCCCGGCCATCTGCGCGACCTTGAGCTTGGTGCCGACCCCGTCGGCCGAGGCGACGAGCACCACGCCTGCGGGGTCGTCCGGCTCCAGGGTGAAGAGCCCGCCGAAACCGCCGATCTCCGAGAGGACCCCGTGGGTGAAGGTGGTCTTCGCCAGCCTCTTCACCTCGGCGAGCGCCCGGTCCTGCGCGGCGATCGACACCCCGGCGCCCTCGTAGGTGAGCGGGGCCCGTCCGGTCGGTTCAGCTGCCTTCATCACCGTTCTTCCTTGGCGACGACGCCGGCGCGGTCCTCCTCGTCCAGCACTCGGTAGTTGCCGGAGAAGCAGGCGGTGCAGAAGTTCGGTGCCGGCGTTTCGAGACACGAGAGCATTCCCGCCTCCGAGAGGTACCCGAGGGAATCGGCGCCCACGAACGCCCGGATCTCCTCGACGCTCAGCCTCGCGGCGATCAGCTCGCGGCGCTCGGGGGTGTCGATGCCGTAGAAGCACGGCCCGGTGGTCGGGGGCGAGGAGATGCGCAGGTGCACCTCCTTGGCGCCGGCGGCCTTGAGCATCATCACGATCTTGCGCGAGGTCGTGCCGCGTACGATCGAGTCATCCACCAGGACCATGCGTTTGCCCGCGACCGCGGAGCGCACCGGGTTCAGCTTGACCTTGACGCCGAAGTGGCGGATCGCCTGGCGCGGCTCGATGAACGTGCGCCCGACGTAGTGGTTGCGCACCAGGCCGAGCACGAACGGCAGCCCGGACGCGCGCGAGTAGCCGAGCCCCGCCGGGACGCCGGAGTCGGGGACCGCGACGACGATGTCCGCCACGGCCGGGTGCTCCCTCGCCAGGCGCTCGCCCAGCCGCTCGCGCACCGGCCCGACGTCCTCGCCGAACACCGTCGAGTCCGGGCGTGCGAAGTAGACGTGCTCGAACACGCAGTGAGCGAACGGCGCCGGACTTGGTGGCCGCAACACGCGCGGCTCCTCTCCCGACAGCTCCACCACCTCGCCCGGGCCGACCTCGCGCACCGTGCGCGCCTCGATCAAGTCGAACGCGCAGGTCTCCGACGCCACGACCCACGCCTCGCCGAGGCGGCCGAGCACCAGAGGTCTGAAGCCGTGCGGGTCCCGCGCCGCGAACACCCGGCCGTCCACCAGCACGGCGAGCGACCAGGCGCCGACGGCGGCGTCTACAGCCTCGAGCAGCGCGTTCTCGAGCGTCGCGGCCCGCGAGCGCGCGAGCAGGTGAAGAAACACCTCCGAGTCCGAGGTGGACTGGAAGATCGCCCCCTGCCGCTCGAGTTCCCGCCGCAGCCGCAGGGCGTTGACGAGGTTGCCGTTGTGCGCGAGGGCCACCTGCCCGCGATGGGTCTTCGCCACGACCGGCTGCGCGTTGGCCAGGGTGGAGTTGCCGGCGGTGGCGTAGCGCACGTGCCCGAGGGCGACCGGACCCGACAGTTCGCCCAGCACCGTGCGGTCGAAGATGTCCGCCACGTACCCCATCGCCTTCTTGTAGCGGAGCTCCCGCCCGTCGAAGGCGGCGATGCCGGCCGACTCCTGGCCGCGGTGCTGCAGGGCGTACAGGCCGAGGTAGACGAGGTTGGACGCGTCCGGATGCCCGAGCACGGCGCAGACGCCGCACTCGTCGTGGAACTTGTCGCCCGCCGCGCTCATGCTCCCGAAAGCCATGCCAGGCTTCCCTCCCGCAGCGCCGAAAGCGCCGCGATCGGCTCCTCGATGAGGTTCCTGCCGCCGAGCGTCACCGTCATCTTCACGCCGCCGGCGACACCGAGCCTGGTGAGGGAAAGCCCTTCGCAGGCCCGCTCCAGCGCCGGCTCGAACGCCGCCGGAGCCGCCAGCAGGCGAGGCCGCCGTCGGAGAGGTCCTTGGCGGCAGCGAGACCGAGCCGCACCAGATCGCGGACGGCGGCCCCGGTGCGCCGCTCGGCCGCATAATCGACCGGCGGCACCGGCCCCGCCTCCAGGCCAAGCGCGATCTGCAGGAAACGGCTGCCGCCCACCTCGCCCTCGACCGGCCCGAGCAGGTACACGGTGTCGCCGACCAGCCAGCGCGCGCGCGGCCGGTGGCGGACCTCGGGGACCACCCCGACCATCCCGACCGTCGGCGTCGGCAGGATGCCGTTGCCCGAGGTCTCGTTGTAGAACGAGACGTTGCCCGAAACGACCGGCACCTCGAACGCCCGGCACGCCTCGGCGAGGCCGTCCACGGCCGCGACGAACTGACCCATGACGGCGGGGTTCTCCGGCGAGCCGAAGTTGAGACAGTCGGTGACGCCCACCGGCTCGGCGCCAACGCACGCGAGGTTGCGCACCGCCTCCGCCACCGCCTGGGAAGCGCCGTGGAACGGGTCGAGGGAGCACGCCAGGGCGTTGCAGTCGGTCGTGGCGGCGAGGCCGATGTTCGTGCCCGGGATGAGCTGCAGCGCCGCGTCGGCGCCGGGGCCCACCACCGTGCTCGCCCCCACCGAGTGGTCGTACTGCTCCCAGATCGGCCTCGAGGTCGCGAACACCGGGCTTCCGAGCAGCGCCCGCAGGTCGGCCGCCCAGTCGCGGTCGTGCAGGGGGGGCAGGGTGACCGCGGCAGCGGGAACCGGCGGCGTCCATGGCCGCTCGTAGCGGGGGGCGTCGTCGACGAGGGGCGCCACCGGCAGGCGGAACGCCGGCTGCCCGGCGAAGGTCGCCACCACCTCCGGCTCCGGGATGACCGCCCCGATCTCGACCGCGTCGAGTCCCCACCGCCGGCACACTTCGAGCACCGGAGCGACGTTGGCGGGCGTCGCGACGAGCAGCATGCGCTCCTGCGACTCCGACAGCATCAGCTCGTACGGGGTCATCCCCCGCTCGCGCGCCGGCACCTGCGAGAGGTCGAGCGCGAGACCGCACCCCGCCCGCGCCGCCATCTCGAACGCCGACGAGGTGAGCCCCGCCGCGCCCATGTCCTGGATGCCGACGACCACGCCGCCGCTCATCAGCTCGAGGCAACACTCGATCAGCAGCTTCTCGGTGAACGGGTCGCCGACCTGCACGGTGGGCCGTTTGGCGGCCGCGGTCTCGTCGAACACGTCGGACGCCATCGTGGCGCCGTGGATACCGTCGCGCCCGGTCTTGGAGCCGAGGTAGACGACGCGGTTGCCGGGCCCCGAGGCGCGCCCGTAGAAGATCCGGTCGGCGCGGGCCACGCCGACGCACATGGCGTTGACGAGGATGTTGCCGTTGTAGCTCGGGTGGAAGTCCACCTCGCCACCCACCGTGGGCACGCCGACGCAGTTGCCGTAGTCGCCGATCCCGCGCACCACGCCGTCGACCAGGTGCCGCATGCGCGGCGCGTCGAGCGCGCCGAAGCGCAGCGAGTCCAGGAGCATCACCGGCCGGGCCCCCATCGTGAAGACGTCGCGCAGGATGCCCCCCACGCCGGTCGCCGCCCCCTGGTACGGCTCGATGAACGAGGGGTGGTTGTGGGACTCCATCTTGAAGACGCACACCCAGCCGCTGCCGAGGTCGACCACGCCCGCGTTCTCGCCGGGGCCCTGGACGACCCGGGGGCCGCCGGTCGGAAACCGGCCGAAGTAGGCGCGGGACGACTTGTATGAGCAGTGCTCCGACCAGAGCGCCGCGAAGATCCCGAGCTCCGTGAGGTTGGGGTTGCGGCCGAGGTCCGCGAGGATGCGCTGGTACTCCTGCTCAGACAGACCGTGCTCGCGGGCGAGTTCCGCCGTCGCGGGGGCGTTCCAGGTCACGCCGCCTCCACGAGCGCGCGGACGAGCGCCGCGCCGTCTGCGCCGCCGAGCAGGGCGCTGATGCGCCGCTCCGGGTGTGGCATCATGCCGAGGACGTTCCCCTCCCGGTTGACCAGGCCCGCGACCGCGTTGATCGCGCCGTTGGGGTTGGCCGCGCCGCCGATCTCGCCCCGCTCGTTGCAGTACCGCAGCGCCACCGCGCCCGCCGCCTCCACCTGGCGGACGACGTCCGGCGCGGCGAACCAGTTCCCTTCCTTGTGCGCGATCGGGAGGCGGAGGACGTGGCCGCGCCGCAGGTGCTTGAGCAACGGCAGGTCGTCGCGCTCGACGCGCAGATGGACGTCGCGGCAGATGAACCGCAGCGTCCGGTTCATCAGCATCGCGCCCGGGAGCAGCCCGATCTCGAGCAGCATCTGGAAGCCGTTGCAGATCCCGAGGACCGCGCC
>NCBR01000347.1 GCA_002279285.1 Acidobacteria bacterium 37-71-11 | reverse complement strand
CGGGCGGGGTCTGGCGGCGCGCTCGGCGGCGAGGGCGCTGGCGGCGTTACGCGGGCTTTACCGGCACCTGGTCGAACGCGGCGCCTGCACGCACGACCCTACACTCGACCTCGAGTCGCCGAAGCTGATGCCGGGTTTGCCGCACTTCCTCACCGCCGAGGAGATCGATGCGCTCCTGGCGGCACCCGACGTCTCGCGCCCTCTCGGCCTGCGCGACCGCGCCATGATCGAGACGCTGTACGCGACCGGCGTCCGCGTCTCCGAACTGGTTGGACTCACGCTGAGTCAGCTCCGCCTCGACCCCGGGTACGTGCGCGTCTGGGGCAAGGGCGGAAAGGAGCGCATCGTGCCGGTCGGCTCGGGCGCACGCGCGTGGCTGGCCCGATACCTGGAGGACGCGCGGCCCGGATTGGACACCAGGCGTTGCGACGAGCTCTTCCTCACGGTGCGGGGCGAGGGCATGACGCGCCAGTGCTTCTGGCACCTCATCAAGGCTCATGGGCGGAAGGCGGCGATCGCGACGCACCTTTCGCCGCACGTCCTGCGGCACTCGTTCGCGACGCACCTGCTCGAGCACGGAGCGGACCTGCGAGCGGTGCAGGCGATGCTCGGGCACGCCGACATCTCGACGACGGAGATCTACACCCACATCACGCGCGAGCGGCTGCGGTCGCTGTACGACAGCAAACACCCGCGCGCATGAGAGACGCCACGGCGCCGCCCGCTTGCAGCCTGCGGCATGAGGCGTTGCCGGCCCGTATCGCCAGGCGGGTCTGTCTCGCCGTGGCGGTGGCGGCCGCGGCGACGGGCGTGCTCGGCTGGCGGGGGGTCGCCCAGGCGCAGTATCTGGCGGTGTTCGTGGACGGCCGCCTGCTCAAGGTCACCTCGGCGAGGCTCGTCGGCACGGGGAGCATCCACCTGGACCTGCCGGGCGGCGGGTCGATCGAGGTCCCGCTGGCGCGTCTCGACCGTGTGATCGCCGACGAGGTGGAGGTGAAACCGGAGCCGATCCCGGAGGCCTCGTGCCGCTTCGCCTACGCCAGCCAGGCGCTGCCTCCGAACACGCCGTTCGCGGCCCAGATCAGGCGCGCGAGCAAGAGCGCCAACCTCTCCCCGGTCCTCGTCGCCGCCGTAGTGGCGGCCGAATCGGCGTTCAAGCCGTGGGCGGTCTCGCGGGTAGGCGCCGGAGGGCTGATGCAGCTCATGCCCTCGGTCTGGCTGGAGCAGGGGCTCGCCAGCCCGTACGAGCCGGCGGCCAACCTGCGGGCCGGGTGCCGGCATCTGAGGGCGCTGCTCGACCGCTTCGGCGACCTGACGCTGGCGCTGGCGGCGTACAACGCGGGCATCGCCACGGTGGTCAAGGCCGGCGGCGTGCCTCCCTACCGGGAGACACGCGACTTCGTTCGCCGGGTGTACGCGAGGTACTGCCCGGGGCATCCCGGTGTCGGGTGAGTTGTGATTGCACGTATAATGCACGTGCATCGCTCGGCCTGGAACACGGGGCCGGAGCCGGCGGTTGGCTAGAGTGTGCGGGAGGGTATCGATGCGCGAGTCTGAACCGAAGTCGTCGCTGCCCGTCGCCGGGGGGGCCGGGGCCGCGATCCACGAGAAGGACGGCGATCCGGCGTTTCTCACGACCCGGGTGGAAGCCTGGATCGACGCGGCGCGCAAGAACAGCCTATGGCCGTTCCCGTTCGGCACCGCGTGCTGCGCCATCGAGTTCATGTCGTTCATGATGTCGCACTACGACATCTCGCGCTTCGGGGCGGAGGTCGTGCGGTTCTCGCCGAGGCAGTCGGACCTGCTGATCGTGGCCGGGACCGTGACGGACAAGATGGCTCCGGTGATGGTGCGCATCTACGAGCAGATGGCCGAACCGAAGTACGTCAT
>NCBR01000346.1 GCA_002279285.1 Acidobacteria bacterium 37-71-11 | reverse complement strand
CAGGTGCGGCGAGGCCGTGGCGGCGCCTTGACCGGAACCGCGGTCCGCAGTTGCGGCTCCGACCGGGTCCTCAGCCAGGGCCCGCCTCGCCTCGATCAGCGTCGTCGCGAACGCACTCCTGAGCGCCGAGAGGTGCTTCGCATCCTCCAGAGCGCCGGCGCCCACCGCCCGTTCGACCTGGGTGCGGAAGCCGTCGACGACGCCGGCTGCGGGCTTGACGAGGGCGCGCAAGGTCGCTCGGGCCGCGCCCTGGGCGCCCGGGCTCCCGCCCGCTCGCTCCAGTTCGTCCAACGACACCAGCAAGGCGAGCTGCACTGCGACACACTCCGGGATCAGGCGGTGCCAGTCGCTGGCGGGCTCCTTGCCTTCGCACAGTGACCGCCACAACACCCGGCGTTCCCAGGCGCTCAACGACAACGCTCTTCGGCCGAACGAGACCGCGAGCGGACGGTCCTCGTATCCCCGGGCCCGAAGGAAGGCGGCCGTGCGCTGGAGGTGCGGGATCAGCGCTGGGTCGGGCGCTGTGGATGTTTCGATGCTCGCGATGACGTCGCGGTTCCCTCCCGGCGATGGGTCGGAGGGCTGATCGTCGGGTTTGGCCTCCGTCAGAGGCGGAGCGCTGCCGGCTGCAGAGGCGCGCAGCGATGCGAGGGTCACGAAAAGCTTGTTGCGGAAGCTCGAGAGGCGCTTCGCCTCGTCAGTCTGGCCGCCGGTGGACATGGCGGCGATGGCCTCCCGCAGGGCCTCGGTGTAGCCCGCGGCGACGGCGCGCGTCGCGCCCAGTTGCCCCGACACGTCCCCGGAACCGGCACAAGCCGCGCTCTCGAGCGCCGCGGCGACGGCCAGGTGTAGCCCCGCGCCCAGCGGGATCCAGGCCGCGGCGTCGGACCAGGCCACGGTCTCATCGCAGAGCACCGACCATGCCGCCTTGCGCTCCTCCGCGGAGAGCTCCAGAGGGGCCGGCTCGGACGGGATCGTGAGCGGTCGGTCCTCGTCGCCGCGCGCCCGGAGAAACGCGCGCAACCGTTGCAAGTACGGTTCGAGCAGCTCGTGGCGGGCATCCTGGGGCGTCGGGGCGGACACCGGAACTCCTTCCACCGCGTTCGCGCGACAAGGTACGGCACATCGAACTGCAGTATCCGGCACGCCCCGCTTCGTGTCAAAGGACAATTGGACGAAAGGTCCCTGTTTCAAATATTCGTGTCGTCGGACCGATCCGGCCGCCATCTTGACAGCGATGTTAGGATTCCGCCGGCTTGGGTGCGCGGGCGGCCTTCCCCCCGAGGCACGGGCAGCATACCGAGTCCGACGGGGGGGCACGGCATGGACGTCACGAAGGTCAGAGTCGTCTTAGCGCCTGCGCTGGTGCTCAGCGGTGTTGCGCTGTTCGCCATCTCCGGGACCGCGCGTGCAACAAGACCCGCTGGGTCGCGGGCCGCCGACACGCTTCGGGAGCAGGATCCGGGTTCGTTCAAGCCGGTCTCGCCGGCCGACCACACGCTGGGCCGCATCGAGATCCCGCGCGTGGGCGTCTCGGCGCCGATCCTGGAGGGTGTGGACGACCGCACGATCCGGCGGGCCGTGGGGCATTTTCCCGAGACCCCGCTACCGCCCGACGCCGGCAACGTGGCGCTCGCGGCTCACCGCACGACGCTCTTTTACGGCCTGCGTCACATCCGTATCGGCGACACGATCACCCTCACCACCCCGAAGGGTGCGTTCCGCTACAGGGTCGCGCGCACGTGGGTGGTGGACCCCACGGACGTGTCGGTGCTGGACGCGTCGAACAAGAGGGTCCTCACGCTGGTCACGTGCTACCCGTTCGACTACGAGGGCTCCGCGCCGAAACGGTTCATCGTCCGCGCCCGCGCGATCCCCGTCGCCCAGGCGGCC
>NCBR01000146.1 GCA_002279285.1 Acidobacteria bacterium 37-71-11 | reverse complement strand
GCGATCCGCGCCGGGGCCCCTCGCTGTTCCCTTCGCTTCGCTCAGGGCCAGCGACACCCCGGCGCGGCTCGCCCGTCCGGGACCCGCGGGCGCAGGAGCGGATGGCCACCCGCGGCGCCGGCGGATCAACGACACCCCCCGCCCCATGTCGAAGGTCCTGCTGCAGGCCGAGAGTCATGCCAACGCCAGGCGTTTCCGGCAGGACCTCCGCTTGGTGGGGGGGGTGGTGGCCAAGACGGCCCAGCGGGCGGAGGCCGATTGGGCCGGAGCGTGCGGGTCCCGAGCTGGCGTCCCGCGGTGGGGTGTCGATGGCCACGCCGGAGCGCAGCGGAGGCGGGGAACAGCGAGGGGCCCCGCCGCGGGACGCCCTGCTCGGTCGCACGCGCAGGCGGGTCGGAGGGCGGCGCTCGATGCGCCGCCCGAGCGACACGGCCACCGCCCGCGGGGCATTAAACTTCGCGGTAACGGCGGAGCTGCTCGGCCATCGTCGCCAACCGCGCGGCGCACCGGCCAAGCACCGTGTCGGGGGGATAGGCGCCGTCCGCGCCGCGGGTACCGGCCGGCACGCCGGTGAGCAATTCGATCCCCTCTTCGATTCGCGCCACCGCGTAGATGTGGAACCGCCCGCTCTCGACCGCGGTCACGATCTCCGGGTCGAGTTGCAGGTCGGCGACGTTCGACTCCGGGATCACGACGCCCTGCGTCCCCGAGAGGCCGCGCCGGCTGCAGAGCGCGAAAAAGCCCTCGATCTTCTCGTTGACGCCGCCGATCGCCTGGACGCGCCCGTTCTGGTCCACCGAGCCGGTGACCGCGAGGTCCTGTCGGATCGGCGCGCCCGAGAGCGCCGAAAGGATCGCGTACACCTCGGTCGAGGAGGCGCTGTCGCCGTCCACGCCGCCGTACGACTGCTCGAACGCGATCGAGGCGCTCATCGAGAGCGGCACCTCTGACGCGAACGTCCCGCGCAGGAAACCGGTGAGGATCAGCACCCCCTTGTCGTGGGTGCTCCCCGACAGGCGAGCCTCGCGCTCCACGTTGATGACGCCTTCGCGGCCGAGGCCAACCCGGGCCGTAACCCGCCCCGGCAGGCCGAACGCGTGGTAGCCGAGGTCGTACACCGCGAGGCCGTTGATCTGGCCGACGGCGCTGCCCGCGCTCGCGATCACCAACACGTCGTCGAGCATCATCTCGGTGAGCTTCTCCTCGGGGAGCGAGTGGCGGTCGCGGCGCTCGCGCACCGCGGCGTGGATGTGCTCGGCCGTGATCGCGCCGCGGCGGCGCTTGTGCGCCAAAAACGCCGCCTCGCGCACGATGTCGGCGACGTCCGAGAAGCGGGCCGAGATCCGCTTGCGGTTGCGCGCCAGGCGCACGGCCTCCTCCACCAGGGCGGCCATCCCGGTCCGGTCGAGGTTCGCCAGCTTTTCGTCCCTGACGATCTTGGCCATCAGAGCGAGGAAATCGGCGACCTGCGCCCGGCCGTTCGGCATCTCGCTGTCGAAGTCGCAGAGAACCTTGAAGATCTTGCGGAACTCCTCGTCCAGCTCGTGCAACATGTCGTAGAGGGCGCGGTCGCCGATCATCACGACCTTGACGTCGATCTCGACCGGCTCCGGTTGGAGCGCCTGCCCGGAAATCGCGAACAGGATGTCGCGCGGGCGGATGACGACCCGGCGGTAGCGCAGCGCGCGCTTGAGTGCCGGCCACACGCCGGCCTCCGAGACCGAGTCGAACGCGTTCACCACCAGGAAGCCGCCGTTGGCGCGCAGCAACGAGCCGGCGCGGATCCGCATGTGGTCGGAGGTGGACTGCAGGTTCGGCCCGACCTTCGCCTCCACGGTGCCGAAGAGGTTGCCGTAGGACGGTTCGGTTTCGATCACCACCGGTCGACCGGCGGTGGCCCCGTTGTCCACCACGACGTTGACTCGGTAGCGCAGGAAGCGGTCGCCGTCATCCCCGTCCTTGGCCGCGAAGAGGTCGAGGTGGTCGAGCATATCGGCGAGCATCTCGTCGAGGTACGGACCCACGCGGGGCTCCTTGACCTCGTGGGCGACCGCGCCGAGCGCCTGCTTGAGCGTCGGCTCCACGCTCGAGCGCCGCAGTTGTTCGGCGCGCGACACCATCTCGTCGCGCAGCACCATGACCTCGTGGAAGACCCGCTGCAACTCTTCCGAGAGCTTGCCGTGCCCGGCCTCGAGGGCGGCGGCGCGCTCGCGGTCGACCTTCCCCTCCTCCGCGAGGCTCTGCAGCTTGTCCAGCGTGACGGGCCGGTCATCGATGGTCGGCAGGATCTCGGGACGGGTCACCGAGCCCACCTGCACCTGCACCAGCGTGAAGCCCGCCTCGCGCACACGGCGCTCGAACCCTTTGATCAGTTCCTGCTGCTTGGCCTTGAGGTCTTCGACCGCCAGTTCGAGCCGGCGCTGGAACTCCTCCCCGTCGAACATCCCCGGCAAGCTCGCCGAGAGGTCGCGCAGCAGCTTGTCGAGTTGGTCGCGCAGCACGACGCCGCGCCCGGCGGCGACGCGCAACAGCCGTGGCTGCTCCGGGCGGGCGAAGTTGAAGACGAACGCCAGGTCGTCGGGGGGTGCGCCTTCGGCGGCGAGCGGCCGCAGGTGCAGTTCGATCGCCGTCATTCGGCCGGTGCCGGTGAGGCCGGTGACGAAGACGTTGAACCCCATCGATTCGACTGCAAGGCCGAACCCGAGCGCACGCACGGCGCGCTCCTGGCCGATGATCCCGTGCGACGGCTCCACCTCCGCCGTGGTGTCGGCCGGCAACCACCCCTCCGGGCACCGCCACCGCAGATCGCTCGAGGCCAGCTCTCGTGCCATCGTCGTCCCCCTCCCGCCCAGTTACCTGTCGACTGTCAACTTCGTTGCCGGTCGGACCACCAGGGGCACCAGGACGACGGCGGCAAACACCGCGAAGAGGACCCCGAGCGACGCCATCCACCCCATGCTCCGCAGACCGGGGTAGTGGGTGGTCACCAGCGTCCCGAACCCCACGATCGTGGTCAGCGCCGAAAGGACGACGGCGCGGGCGGTCGAAGCAAGCTCCTCGATGCCGGCGCCCTCGCGTACGCGGTGAACGATGTAGATCGCGTAGTCGCTCCCGACCCCGATGATCATCGTGATCACGAAGACGTTGAGGAGGTTCAGGGGATACCCCACCACCGCCATCACGCCGAGCGCCCAAAGGACGCCGACGGCCACCGGCAGCAGGCAGAGGAGCGCCGGCCTGAGCGAGCGCGAGTCCCACAGCAGGATGCCGATGACCAAGACGAGACCGAGCCCGCCCGCGAGCGCCGCGTCCTGCCACACCGTGTGCCGGAGCCGCTGGGAGACGAGGTTCACGCCGGTCAGGTGCGCCCCCTTCACCTGGCTCACCAGTGCCTCCAACTCGGGCGGCGCCTCGCGCCGCCACTGGTCGGGGGGGGCGAAGACGTTGATCACCGTGGTGACGCCGCCGGCGGTCCGGCGCAACGAGCGGTCCACCACCTGCTGGACGGGGGTTCCGTCCCAGACGCTCAGCGAGATGGGCCCGCTCGGACGCAGCGCCTCGCCCAGCGTGGCGAAGCCGGCGTCGAACGCCGCCGGCACCAGGCCGGCTTTGGTGAACGCCGCGGCAAGGGCTTGCTCGACTCGGGCCGGATCGGTGAGTTCCCGGTGCGCCGCGATCCAGGCCAGGTTGCGTTCCTGGGCCTCCCGCGGAGGCAAAAGGTTGGCGAGGGAATCGTAGGATGAGATGACCTTGCGCGAGACGAGGGCATCGAGGCCGCCGGCCAGGCGCTGCACGCGGTCCAGGGCAGTGGCGGTGTCGTGGGCCTCGACGATGATCATCATGGCGTTGAACGAGAGCCCGAACGCCTTGGACACCTTCTCCTGCACGGCCACCCCCTGGTTGGAGGGCGAGCGCAAGTTGCGGACGTCGTCGTCGAAGCGCAGGAACAGGAGCGACCCGAGCGCGGCCACGGTGACCGTCGCGGCGGCGGCGAGCACGGCCCGCCGGTGCCGTTGCGCCCACCTGAGCAGCGGCTCCAGGCGCAGCCAGGCCGACGGGGCCACGGGCGCCCGGCGGTCGAAGAGCGTGACGAGTGCCGGCAGGATCAGGAACGCCGAGAGCATCATGAAGAGGATGCCGGTGCCGGTGAGAAGGCCAAACTCGCGCAGGCCGACGAAGCGCGTTGCGAGGAACGCGAAAAACGTGCCCACCGTCGTGACCGCGCCGAGCACGACCGCCGGTCCGGTGTGGGAAGCCATCCGCTCGAGCGCGTCGGCGGCGGAGGCCCCAGCCAGGCGGCCCTCGAGGTAGCGGCCGTACGTCACGATCGTGAAGTCGATTCCGAGGCCGACCAGCAGCGCCGAGAAACCCGAGGTTGCGGAGTTGAGTTCGCCCAGCGTGACTGCGGCGAAGATGAAGGTCAGCGCCAGGCCGGTTGCGAGCGGGAGGAATGCGTAGTGCACGGTCGCGAAGCGCCGGTACGCGAGGAAGAAGAGCAGCATGACCGCAATCACCGAGGAGACGGAGTTCGAGATGATGTCCTTCTTGATCAGCGTGGCATCATCGAGGGCGGTGCGGTGGCCGCCTCCGATCTCGACCGCAGGGACATCCTCGACCGGCACGTCCTCCTCCTCGGCGAACTTCTGCCGCACCTCGGCGATGCGGCGTTTGACGTCGGAGATCAGGGTCTGGTCGTAGTCGATGTTCTGCGCCGGACCGGTCGGCTTCGCCAGGATCAGCACCATCGAGTGGTCCGCCGAGAGGTAGTACCCGCTCGCGTAGTCGATCTTGAGCGACGCCGGCGCCCGGTTGATGCGCGCCAGCAGCAGCGGCAGGAAGCCGAGCGGGTCGCGCACCGCGAACTCCTTGGCCACCATCCCCTGCGGCGTATCCAGGGACGCGCGGATGTCGGCGGCGCGCGCGGCGAGGCCCGCCGGGCTCAGGCGCTCCTGCAGCGCCGCCAGGCTGTCCCTGTCGAGGAACAGCACCGCGTGGCGCAGCACCGTCTCGGCGAGCTTGACCGGGTCCTCGATGTGCGCGGTGACATGGCCGAGGTACGGGCTCTTCTTCAGCTCGGCGTCGAGCGAATCCACGAGCGCCAGCGTGTTCTCCAGGTGGTCCTCGTTCGCCACCGGCACCGCCACGAGCAGCGTTTCGAGCGAGCCGAACTGCTGGAGCACGCGCCGGAACTCGCTCACGACCGGGTCGTGACGGGGCATCAGGTTGAGCACGTCGGTCTCGAACCTGAGCCTGGTGCCGAGGAACACGCCGGCGACGATGACCACGGCCGCCCCGGCCAGCACCAGTCGCGGATGGCGGTGTCCGGTGCGGACCAGGCCCCGGGCGACGGCGCCGGCCAGCGGGACGCTCAACCGTCGGCTCCCACGACGCGCCGCCAGAAGCCGGCGAAGTAGCTGACCAGCGACGCCAGCGTCATGACCAGCGCGACCCATAGCGCCACTTTGGAGATCAGCGCCCACTGGCCGAGCTGGAAGCTCACGATCAGCAGCGAGATCGCCACGATCTGCGAGAGCGTCTTGAGCTTGCCCCACCAGTTGGCCGCGATCACGACCCCCTGTTGGTGCGCCACGTGGCGCAGCCCCGACACCGCGAACTCCCGCCCGACGATCACGACCACCATCCAGGCGGGGGCGAGGCCGAGCTCGACCAGCGAGATGAACGCCGCCGACATCAGGAGCTTGTCGGCGATCGGGTCGAGCAGCGTGCCGATCACCGTCACCGCCTGGGTCCGACGGGCGATCATCCCGTCGGCCAGATCCGTCAACGCCGCGAGCAGGAAGATCCCGAGGCCCCAGAACTCGCTGCCGGAAAAGCGCGTCAGCAGCACGACGACGAGCAGCGGCACCATGAGGATGCGCGCCACCGTCAGCGAGTTGGGCAGGTTCCAGGTCAAGGCGTCAGTCCCGCGGAGATTGTAGCCCAGACGCCTCGAGGGGCGGAGGGTTCTTCTTCCACTGCGTGGAGCCTCTTGCTTTGCCCGTCGCGTGAAGCGGCGTTCGGGCTTTGCTCGCCCCCGCTCGCTGCGGCCCGAAGCTCCTCCGGCCGCGACCTAGCCGCGCGCCCCGCCGCCGCCACCGGGGATGAAGATCGCCATTCCCAGGCTGGATTGGTTCTCCTTGCCCAGTGGGTGTTCGCTCTCGTCCTTTTCACTGCGTGAGGCTGTCTTGCTTGCCGGTCCCGCGGGTGGCCGGATGCGGGCCCGGGCGCCCCCGCGCCCGAGCCCGCATGCTCCTGCGCCCGCGACCGGACAGGGCGATCCGC
>NCBR01000145.1 GCA_002279285.1 Acidobacteria bacterium 37-71-11 | reverse complement strand
TAGCACGGTCGGCAGAGGATCGAAGGGGTATCACGCCGCACCCTCAGCCGCCCGCCCGAGCCAGTCACCGGTTGCAATCGCAACGCCCGCCCGCCCGACCCGCCGCCGGAACCCCGTCGGTCCGCGCGCGCGAGTTCCCGAGGGCGAGCGCCGCACGCGCTGGCCAGGTCTTGCTCGCGCCAGGGTGTTGTGCGCGATACTGTGGCGGTCACGGTCCGCGCGCCGATAGCTCAATGGATAGAGCATCTGACTTCGGATCAGACGGTTGGGGGTTCGAGTCCCTCTCGGCGCGCCACCTCACCTGCCCGCGGCGCCGGCGCATGGGATAATGCGCAGCCCGCGCCGGTCGGCCTCGGTTGCAGCGCAACCGGCCGGGCACGGCGCTCGGCCGGCATGGACCTCGAGCCGCCCGGGCGGGGGTGAGGCGTGGCGAGCAGGATCTGGGCGGCGGCGGTGGCGGTGAGCGTGCTGGTTTCCTGGGCGGCGTCCGCCGCCGACGAGGTCGACCCGTTCCTCTGGCTCGAGGAGGTGCAGGGCGCCCGGGCGCTCGCCTGGGTCAAGGAGCAGAACGCCCGCACCACCAAGGTGCTGGAGGCGGTACCGGAGTTCGCGCCCACGGTCGCGAAGACGCTCGCGATCCTCGACTCCAAGGAGAAGATCCCGTCCCCGGAGCTACTCGGCGCGGCGGTTTACAACTTCTGGCGCGACGGCGAACACCAGCACGGACTCTGGCGCCGCACGACGCTCGCCTCGTTCCGGGCCGCCTCGCCGGCATGGGAGACGGTGCTGGACGTGGACGCCCTCGCCAAGGCCGACGGCGTGGACTGGGTGTTCCACGGAGCGCAGTGCCTGGCGCCCGAGTACCGGCGCTGCATGATCACCCTGTCGCGCGGCGGCTCCGATGCCGCCGTCGTGCGCGAGTTCGACACCGTCGCCAAGCAGTTCGTGGCCGGCGGCTTCGCGCTGCCGGAGGCGAAGTCGCGGGTGGCGTGGCGTGACCTCGACACGCTCTGGGTCGGCACCGACTTCGGCCCGGGGTCGCTGACCTCGTCAGGGTACCCGCGCATCCTCAAGTTATGGGCGCGCGGCACGCCGCTCGCCGAGGCGCGGACCGTGTTCGAGGGCCGGCCGGAAGACGTCTCGGTGGGCGGGACGACCGAGATCCTCTCCGACGGTCGCTACGACGTGGTCACGCGCATGCCGGCGTTCTTCCGCCAGCAGACCTTCCTTATGCTCGGAGAACGGCTGGTCAAGCTCGACCTGCCCGAGGACGCCGAGTTGCAGGCGTTTTTCCGCGACCGCGTGGTGTTCTCGCTGCGCTCCGACTGGACGGTCGCCGGCGGCACCTACCGTGCCGGCTCGCTGCTGGCGATCCCACTCGACGAGCTGCTGCGCGGCGGCCGCCGGTGCGACGTGCTGTTCGAGCCTTCCGAGCGGGTGTCGCTCGCCAGCGTCGCGCGCACCGCCGACCGCCTGCTCGTGTGCGTCCTCGACCACGTGCACAGCCGGGCCAGCTCGTTCACCCTCGTGCGCGGCGCCTGGACGCACGCGGAGATGACGCTGCCGGGGATCGGCACCGCCTACCCGGTTTCGACAAGCGATGAGGCGGACACATTCTTCTTTTCTTACCAGGACTTCCTGACGCCTCCCTCGCTCTGGCTCGGCGACGGCGCCGCGCCCCTCGCGAAGGTGAAGGCGATGCCGGCGTTCTTCGACGCGTCCGGCATCGGCGTGGAACAGCTCGAAGCGGTCTCCAAGGACGGCACCAAGATCCCCTACTTCCTCGTCACGCCGCGGGGGTTCAAGGCGAACGGCGCGACGCCGACGCTGCTCTACGGCTACGGCGGGTTCGAGGTGGCGGAACTGCCGATGTACAGCGGCGTCGTCGGCTCGGCGTGGCTCGATCGCGGCGGCGTGTACGTCCTCGCCAACATCCGCGGCGGCGGCGAGTTCGGCCCCGCGTGGCACAACGCCGCCGTCAAGGCCAACCACATGCGCAACTTCGAGGACTTCGCCGCGGTCGCCGAGGACCTCATCGCGCGCAAGATCACCTCGCCGCGCCACCTCGGCATCATGGGCGGCTCGCAGGGCGGCCTGCTCGTCTCCGGGACGTTCGCGCTGCGGCCCGAGCTGTTCCACGCGGTGGTCGCGCAGGTCCCGCTCGCCGACATGCGGCGGTTCAACCACCTGCTCGCCGGCGCCAGCTGGACGGCGGAGTACGGCGACCCGGACAAGCCCGAGGACTGGGCGACCATCAAGACGTGGTCGCCGTACCAACTGCTGCGCAAGGACGCTCACTACCCGACGCCGTTCTTCTGGACGAACACGCGCGACGACCGCGTCCACCCGGCGCACGCGCGCAAGATGGCCGCCAAGCTCGAGGCACTCGGGCACCCGGTCTACTACTTCGAGAACACCGAGGGCGGCCACGGCACCGGCGCGCTCAACAAGCAGACCGCGTACGTCACCGGTCTGCAGTACGCGTACCTGTGGAAGATGCTGCATTGACGGTACCAGGTACCTCATTAGGTACCTCATTGTTTCATTTTTTTGCGGCGTGGCATTCCCGCACACACGCGGGCTGATGCCAGCGTCACCGTGATACCCGCCGGTAACCAACCTCCCCGCCGAAACGTAGAATCGGCCGCCCACGAAAGGAGAAAGACGATGAAGGCGAAGGGTCTGTGGACCGTGGTATTCGCCGTCGCCGTTCTGGCGGTGGTCCCGGCCGTGGCGACGGCACAGGTGGTGACGCTGCCGCCGGACGGGAAGAACCAGAAGGCGTCGGTCTCCCAGTGGATCGGCCTCGTCGAGGTCAACGTGACCTACAACTCCCCGAGGGTGACCGCCCCCGACGGCACCGACCGGACTGGAAAGATCTGGGGCCAGCTGGTGCCGTACGGGATGGCCAACCTCGGCTTCGGGACCTGTGGCGATCAGTGTCCGTGGCGCGCCGGCGCCAACGAAAACACCGTGTTTCTGGTCTCCAACGACGTCAAGGTCGAGGGGCAGGCGCTGCCGGCCGGGGCCTACGGCCTGCACATGATCCCCGGCCAGGAGGAGTGGACGGTCGTCTTCTCGAAGAACTCCACCTCGTGGGGCAGCTTTTTCTATAACCAGGCGGAGGACGCGCTACGGGTCACGGTCAAGCCCAAGAAGTGCGAGTACAACCACTGGTTGACCTACGAGTTCACCGAGCGGCAGCCCGACCGCGCGACGGTGGCGTTGAAGTGGGAGTACCTGGAGGTCCCCTGGACGATCGCCGTGGACAACGCCAGCGAGCTGTACGTCGAGAACGTGCGCCGGCAGCTGCGCAACGCGCCGGGGTTCAACTGGGAGGGGTGGCAGGAAGCGGCCAACTTCTGCCTGACCAGCAAGGCCAACCTAAAGGAAGCGCTGAGCTGGGCGCAGAACGCCGTCAGCCTTCCGTTCATCGGACAGGAGAACTTCGTCACACTGCGCACGCTCGCCGACCTCCAGGCCGCGAACGGCCTGAACGCCGAGGCCCGGAAGACCTTTCAGAGGGCGATCGACCACCCGACCGCCGGGGTGATGGACCTGCACCAGTACGGCCGCCAGCTCCAGGCCTGGGGCGACAACGAGAAGGCCCTCGAGGTGTTCGAGCTGAACGCGAAGAAGCACCCCAACGCCTGGCCGGTCAACGTCGGCCTGGCGCGCGGCTACGCCGGGGTCGGCCGCACGGCGAAGGCGCTCAAGTACGCGAAGCTCGCGGTCGCGCAGGCGCCCGACGAGGCGAACAGGAAGAACCTGGAGACGATGGTCGCTGCCCTGAAGGCAGCCGGAGAAACCAAGTAACCTAGTGATATCGGCACTGAAAGTGGCGACAAGGACTGCGGGAGCGTAGATTGATGGCGAGCCGAAGGCCTTCTTCGAGCCCCGACTCGGAGGCGGGTATGCGGTCACGGCTGCTGGCAGCGGTTCTGATAGGCGGGTTGGTGGCGTTGGCGGGGCCGGCGTGGAGCCAGAGTCGGGGCCGCGGCCACGTTGGCGGCGGCCGGTCATTCGGCGGTCACGTCGGCGGCGGCCATGGGTTCGTGGGCCATGGCGGCCCGGTAGGCCGTTTCGGCGGCGGTGGTCACGGGGGAGGCGTCTACCACGGGGGAGGCGTCTACCGAGGGGGTGGCGGCGCCTATCGAGGGGGCGGCGGCGTCTACCATGGCGGTGGCCGCCCCTGGGGCGGTTACCGCGGATGGGGCGGGCACTCCGGTTGGCGCGGATATTACCCGTGGGCCCCCAACCTGAGCTTCCCGTTCTGGTGGGACGGGGCCTACGGCTGGGGGTCGCCCTACTGGTCGGAGTGGCCATACGGGAACTACCCCTACGACGGCTACGACGGCTATGACGGCTATTACGGCGGGGGTCCCGACTCCGGTCCGTCGTACGGCATGCAGGGATCGTTCGGCTCGGGATACGAGACGGCGCCGGTCGCCGGTCCCACGCGGGTCGATCTCCAGGTGTCGCCGGAGAGCGCGTTGACCGTTCTCAACGGGGTGGTGATCGGGTCCGTGGACCAGTTCGAAGGCGCCGGCGGGCTCTACCTCGAGGCGGGCAGGTACACCCTCGAGTTCCGCGCGCCCGGCTATCGCAACAAGGTGTTGAATCTCGACATCGGAGGCCAGGCCAAGACCGTGGTCAGCCTCGAACTCCCACGTGACCCGGCAAACGTCGCGGTGGCGCCCGGTTCGCCTTCGCCAGGGCTGCCGTACGGAAGGACGTTCACCCCCGACTTCGGACCCGCGACGGCCCAGCCGCACGCAGGCCCCACCTCCCCGGTGCGAGGCCAACTCCTCCACCGCAGCGACGCCGACTCGACTCGACCGGCGCCGACCGCGGCGCCGGATATGGGCGCGTTGAGGCTGCACGTGGTCCCGGCGAACGCCGCCGTATACCTCGACGGTGTCCTCCTGGGTACGGGGAACGAGTTCGCCCGCCTCCAGCGCGGGATCGCGGTCACGCCGGGCCCGCACCGGATCGACGTCGTGGCGCCGGGCCTCGCCGGGAAGACGCTCCAGTTCGACGCCGGAGCGGGCAAGGAACAGGAGCTCTCGGTCACCCTCGAGTGAAACGGTGGAGTAGGTGCGGTACCAGGTGTCGCCTTCTCGCTTCTTGCTCAGTGGTGTCGATTGGAGGATCGCATGTGCGCCTGCGATTCTCGTTGTTTTCAGAGTGGCGAGATGGTGAGGCCAGGTACCGAAGCAGTGTTCGAGGACCAGGGCCAGGGGTGTATACTGAAACATGAAGCAGGCCACCAATTTTCCTCCCCGCACGAGAATGAACATTACAAACTATTTTCCTTTGCTCCTTCTCTCGATTTCAATCTTGGGTCTTGGCGTGGGATGTGCGACCTTGCCGAAGGTTTCTGAGACGATTGACGGCGTGCCCGCTGGCCGGAAGCCTCGCCAACTGGTTTCCGCCAAGGGGCTGTTGTCTCCCGCGACAAGTCGGGCGATCATGGAACGGCTCAAGCGATCGGTTAGGCCGACGGACCTCCTGGGTCGCCAAATTGCCGTCATGGAGTCCGTCAGCCAGAGCCCCCTGACCAAGGGGAACAAGGTCACTCTGCTCGTTGACGGGCCGGCGACGTACGCGGCGATGTTCAAAGCCATCGAGAACGCCCGAGTCAATATCAACCTTGAAAGCTACATCTTCGAGGATGACGAGACCGGGCGTAAGTTCGCCGACCTGCTGCTGCAGAAGCAGGCCGCGGGGGTTCAGGTCAATCTGATCTATGACAGCGTCGGCAGTTCGAACACGACCGCCGCGTTCTTCCAGCGCCTGCGCGACGGCGGGGTTCAGTCGTCGAGTTCAACCAGATCAATCCACTCAAGGCCCATGGCAAGTGGGGACTGATTCATCGGGATCACCGCAAGATCCTGGTCGCCGACGGCAAGGTCGCCATTGTCGGCGGCGTCAACATCAGCCAGGTCTATTCGAGCGGCATTTCCCGAAGAAAGGTGAACGTCAAGCCGGCGTTGCCCTGGCGTGATACCGACGTTCAAATCGAAGGCCCCGGCGTGGCCGAGTTCCAAAGGCTCTTTCTCGACACCTGGCGAAAACAGAAGGGCCCAGACCTCGCAACACCGAGCTACTTTCCCAAGCTCAAGGAGGACGGCAACGCCCTCGTGCGAGCGGTCGGCAGCACGCCAGGAGAGACGAACAGGCTCACCTTCGTCGCGTACGTGTCCGCCATCACCTTCGCAGAGCATTCCGTTCATCTGACCAACGCCTATTTCATCCCCGATGACCAGATCCTGAAGGCGTTCACGGATGCGGCCCGGCGCGGTGTCGACGTCAAGCTCATTGTGCCATCCACGACCGATTCTCGACTGGCAATCGATGCGCAGCGGTACAGCTACTCGCGGCTTCTGAAGGCTGGGGTCAAGGTCTACGAGCGCCACAACGCCCTGCTCCACGCCAAGACAGCCGTGATCGACGGCGTGTGGTCGACGGTCGGTTCGACCAACATGGACTATTGGAGCTTCGTCAGCAACGACGAGGTGAATGCGGTCATTCTGAGCCGTGAGGTCGCCGTTGAGATGGAGAGGATGTTCGCCAAGGATCTTGCGGAGTCCGAAGAGGTTCAATGGAACACCTGGAAGCACAGGCCCTTGGCGGACAAGATCAGAGAATGGGTGGCCCACCTGTTTCTCCGATGGTTGTAGGAAGTGAGCGACGACTCCTGGCCGAACGTCCCTGGTGAAACCGCGAGATCGCCACGGCCCCCTCGCTGCGCTCGGGGGCGATGACAACGAAAGCGCGACGACGTGGTCACCCGCCGGTGGGTGGGGGACGGCGCGAAACCGACCGCGGGCGGGACAAGCTCCGCCTCTGCATTGATGCGAAACGCTCCCACTCAATGGGATTTCGGATGCGGAGCAGACCGCCGGGGGCCCGCCGCCGGGAACGGCCGCTGCGTCGGGAGGCCGACGGGCCGGGCTCAGGCGCCGGGGTCGTCAGCCGAGGGCCCGTAGATCGAGGGGACCTTGCCGCCCATCGGGCGGATGTAGGTGGAGAGTTGGCCGCGGTGGTGGATGGCGTCGAAGAGCAGCCCCCACATCATCTCGCCGAGCGGCGCCTTCCACGCGGCGTGCCCGTCCATCACGAACTCAGCCTCCTGCTCCCACGCCTTCTTGTCGGTGCGGGCGACCCGTTCGAGGAGCTGCGCCTGCGCCTTGTCGAGCGCGGCCGCGGCGGCCGCGACGCCCCCATCCGTCTTCGGCGCGCTCCAGTCGGCGCGGTGCTTGTCGACCAGGGTGACCGCGCTCCTCGCCGACTCGGCCAGTATCCAGGCCAGTTCGGCGGCGGATCGCGACCTGGGGTCGGGCCGGTAGTCGGCGCGCTCCGCCGGCAGGGCCTTGATCACTTTGACGAAGGCCGGCGCCTCCGCCTTCAGCCGGCCTGCGAAGAACTCCTGGTTGGTCATGTCAGCCTCCCGTCTCGCACTCGACTTGGGCAACGACACCCGGACGGACCGGAATTCCCCGTCCGTGCCAACCCCGGGCGGCGCTTGTCTTTACCGGCGCCCTTGGGGTACCCTCCGACGTTCTTGGGGGGGCAAGCCGGCCAAACGGTTGCTCAGGTGAGGAGTCGCGGCGTGGGATATCACTGCGTGGTCTGCGTCAAGCAGGTGCCCGACACCAAGGGGATCACCGGCGAGGCGATGAGGGACGACGGCACGGTCAACCGCGCCGCGCTGCCGGCGATCTTCAACCCCGAGGACCTCAACGCGCTCGAGACGGCGCTCGCCATCCGCGACGGGCACGGCGGCACGGTGACGGTCGTCACCATGGGCCTGCCCAAGGCGTCGGACGTGCTGCGCGAGTCGCTGTTCCGCGGCGCCGACCGCGCCGTCCTCGTCACCGACCGGCGCGCGGCCGGCTCGGACACGCTGGCCACCAGCTACATCCTGGCGTGCGCCGTCCGCCGGCTCGAGGCCGACATCGTGCTCTGCGGCCGGCAGGCGATCGACGGCGACACCGCCCAGGTCGGGCCCCAGCTTGCCGAGAAGCTCTCGTTCACCCTCGTCACCTACCTCGAGCAGCTGCTCGAGCTGCGCGGCCGCACCCTGCGGGCCAGGCGCAACCTGGGCCACGGCTGGGAGATCGTCGAGACGCAACTGCCGGTGCTCGCCACCGTCCTCGACACCGCCAACACGCCGCGGCCGCCGGCGGCGCGGCGGGTGATGAAGTTCAAGAAGGCGCGCTGCCGCAGCGAGGTCGAGCAGGCCGTGGGGCGCGAGCTGGCCGCGGCGGGCGACGAGGAGAAGGCGGCCGAGGCGGCGAGGCGGTGCGGCGCGCTCGCCGAGCGCGGTTTGCTGATCGAGCAGTGGAACCTGGACGACGTCGGCGCCGATCTCGCCTGGTGCGGGTTCAAGGGCAGTCCGACCAAGGTGCACCGGGTGCAGTCGATCGTGCTGGCCGGCGGCGCCTACCGCGAGTACCCGGCCAGCGACCCGGGCGTGGCGCAGCTCGTCCGCGAACTCATCGAGGACCACACCATTGGCTAGGCGGGCGGCAAGGGGCAGGCGATGATCGATGTCAACCGGCGGGGCGAGGTCTGGGTGTTCGCGGAGCAGGAGGGGGGCGCGCTCGCCGAGGTGTCGCTCGAGCTGTTGGGCAAGGGCCGCGAGCTGGCGGACACGCTCGGCGTGCCGCTCGGGGCGGTGCTGCTGACCGCCGCGGACGGCGAGACGGGCGCGGCCCGGCTCGGCCAGTACGGGGCGGACAAGGTCTACCTCGTCGAGCACGACCTGCTGCGCCACTACCAGACCGCGCCCTACGCCCGCGCGGTGTGCGAGCTGGTTTCGGCGTGGTCGCCGCAGGTCGTCCTGTACGGCGCGACCGCGCTCGGGCGCGACCTCGCGCCGACCGTGGCGAGCGCCCTGAAGTGCGGATTGACCGCCGACTGCACCGACCTGCAGATCGGCGACCACACCCCCCCGGGGAGCAAGGAGCTGCAGAAGAACCTGCTCCTGCAGATCCGCCCGGCGTTTGGCGGCAGCATCATCGCCACCATCGTGAACTACGACCGCTGGCCGCAGATGGCCACCGTCCGCGAGGGCGTGATGGTGATGCCGCAGCCGGACGGCCGCCGGCGGGCCATGCTGGTGCGCCACGCCGCCGCCTTCGACGGTTTCCGGCCACCGCTCGCGGTCCTGGAGTCGGAGCGCCGGGCGAAGAAGGTCAACCTCAAGGCGGCTCGCGTCATCGTCGCCGGCGGCGCCGGCGTCGGGGACAAGGCGAGCTTCCGCCTCATCTGGGAGCTGGCGAACTGCCTCGGCGGTGCGGTGGGGGCCAGCCGGGCGGCGATCGACCTCGGCTTCGTGGACAAGGACCACCAGGTCGGACAGACGGGCACCACGGTCCGCCCGGCGCTGTACATCGCCTGCGGCATCTCCGGCGCGGTCCAGCACCGCGCCGGCATGGAAGAGTCCGCCAAGATCCTGGCGATCAACACCGACCCCTCCGCCCCGATCTTCGGCGTCGCCCACTACGGCATCGTGGGCGACCTCAGGGTCGTGATCCCGAAGCTCATCCGCGCCGTCCGCAGCGGGGCGAAGGCCGAACAGCTCGGCGAGCCGCTCGCGCCGCCGGCCGCCGAAGCCGGCGGGGCGCGGGGCTAGAGGAACGACGATGGCCAACTTCTTCCTCGACAACTCCGATGTCCAGTTCCTCTTCGAGTCCATGGACCTGCGCCTCCTCTCCGAGCTCTTCGAGGAGGGGTTCCGCTTCAACGCCGAGTTCGACTTCGCCCCTGAAGACGCAACCGACGCGCTCGACAACTATCGCCGCATCCTGACCTCCCTGGGCGAGCTCGCGGCCGACGTGATCGCGCCCACCGCCGCCGAGACCGACCGCGTCGGCAACGTCCTTCACGATGACGGCAGCGTGAGCTACGCCCCCGGCATCGCCGACGCGATGCTGCGCCTCGGCCAGGCCGACCTCATGGGGTTCATCCTCCCGTACCGCTTCGGCGGCCTCAACGCCCCGCTGCTTGCCTACACCATGGCGACCGAGATCGTCAGCCGCGCCGACGCCTCCCTGATGAACCTCTTCGGCCTGCAGGGGATCGCCGACACGATCAACGCCTTCGCCAGCGAGGAGATCAAGGCGGCGGTGCTGCCGGACATGGCGGCGGGGCGGAAGAACGGCGCGATGGTGCTCACCGAGCCCGACGCCGGCAGCGACCTGCAGGCGATCAAGGTGCGCGCCTTCCAGGACGGGGCGGGCCACTGGTTCGTCCAGGGCGTCAAGCGCTTCATCACCAACGGGTGCGGCGAGGTCCTGCTGGTGCTGGCCCGCAGCGAGCCGGGGATCGCCGACGCCCGCGGCCTCTCGCTCTTCCTCGTCGAGCGCGGGCCGCGCGTGCGCGTCCGCCGCCTCGAGGACAAGCTCGGCATCCACGGCAGCCCGACCTGCGAGCTCTTCTTCGACGACGCCCCGGCGCAGCTCGTCGGAGCGCGCCAGCGCGGCCTCGTCACCTACGTCATGAGCCTGATGAACGGCGCCCGCATCGGCATCGCCGCCCAGGCGCTCGGCATCGGCGAGGCCGCGTACCGGGTGGCGCGCGAGTACGCCGCCAAGCGCAAACAGTTCGGCGCCGCGATCGACACGATCCCCGCCGTCCGCGAGCTCCTCGTCGACATGAGCGTGGAGCTGCAGGCGGCGCGCGCCCTGACCTACTACGCCAGCTTCTGCGTGGACCTCGAGACCGGCACGTCCCGCCGGCTCGAGGGCGGGTCAACCGGGGACGAGGCCAAGGCCCTGCAGCAGGAGCTGCGCCGGCTCAAGCGCGTCAACGCGATGCTCACGCCGATGAGCAAGTACGTCGCCTCGGAGATGTCGATGCGGGTGGCCAACAGCGCCATCGCCGTCCTCGGCGGCAGCGGCTACATGAAGGACTACGCCGTCGAGCGCCACCTGCGCGACAGCCGCATCACCACCATCTACGAGGGCACGAGCCAGCTTCAAGTCGTCGCGGCAATGGGCGGCGTCGCCGCCGGCACCGCGCGCACCGTCGTGGAGAGCTTCCTCGACCGGGAGTGGCCGGAGGCGGTGAGGCCGCTGGTCGCGCAGGTTCGTGCGGGCCTCGCGCTCCTCGACGAGGCGGCGGCGTTCGCGAAGGCGCAGCCGGGCGCCGGCTACGCCGCGCTCTACAGCCGCAAGCTCGTGGACATGGCGTGCGCCCTCGTCGTCGCGGGGCTGTTCTGCCGCCAGGCGGCCGCGAGCGAGCGCAAGCTCGCCGTCGCCGGGCGTTGGCTGGCCGTCAAACTCCCCGAGCTGCGCATGAACCGCGACCTCGTCTGCTCCGGCGACGAGCGCCCCATCGCCGAGTTCGAGGCCCTCACCGCGTCCTGACCCTGCCCCGCCTTCGCGGCCCGCGGTGGCGCGGCCTGTGGATCGGCCGAGACTCGCGGGGGAAAGGCCGGCGTTTGCAGGTAAACGCCGCTATGGAAACAACAGAAGCGCGCCCGGCGGTCGCGCCCCACATTCAGGACAGAAAGGCAGGCCTTGTCCGTGTGGGGATCGCGCGCCGCGCGAGCGGTCTCTTGCCCTTCAAGATCATCGGCTGCACGCCTGGCGGTCGCGCCCCAAGTCATTCGTCCCGTATGCCGGGTGCCGGCGAGAACCAGAACGGCCTGTTTTCGTAGGAACGGACATGCGAGCCACTGTCTTCGTCGCAAGTTCAATCGCGGTCGCGTGCGCGGCCGGTGCAGGAGGCGTTTTCGCCGAGGAGTCGCTGCGCGGCCCCGAAATCCGCATCGCCCGCGCCGCCGGGCCGATCACGGTGGACGGGGACCTCTCCGATCCCGGCTGGCGCGGCGCGACCCGCGTCGACACCTGGATCGAGACCCGCCCCGGCGACAACGTGCCCGCCAAGGTGAGGTCGGTCGGCTTCATCGCCTACGACGACCGCTACTTCTACGCCGGGTTCGAGTTCTACGACCCCGACCCGGCGAAGATCCGCGCCCCATACGCCGACCGCGACGACATCTCCGAAGCGATCGACTACGGCGGCATCGTCCTCGACACCCGCAACGACGGCCGCACCGGCGTCCTCTTCCTCGCCACCCCGCGCGGGGTCCAGTACGACGCGGTG
>NCBR01000144.1 GCA_002279285.1 Acidobacteria bacterium 37-71-11 | reverse complement strand
GCTGCGGCCGTGTCGCTCGGGCGGCGCATCGAGCGCCGCCCTCCGACCCGCCTGCGCGTGCGACCGAGCAGGGCGTCCCGCGGTGGGGCCCCTCGCTGTCCCCTTCGCTGCGCTCAGGGTCATCGACACCCCACCGCGGGACGCCCGCTCGGGACCCGCACGCTCCGGCGCCATCGGCCTCCGCCCGCTGGGCGGTCTTGGCCCCCACCCCCCCGGAGAGTTGAGTTCCTGCTGTTCTCGTTCCGCCGGGTCCCGGACGGGCGAGCCGCGCCGGGGTGTCGATGGCTCCGACCGAGCGTCTCATGCGAGGGAGGAGAACAGCGAGGGGCCCCGGCGCGGATCGCCATGTCCGGTCGCGGGCACAGGAGCATGCGGGCTCGGGCGCGGGGGCGCCCGTGCCCGCATCCGGCCACCCGCGGGACCGGCAAGCAAGAGGCCTCCACGCAGTGGAAGAAGGATCAGCAGGTCCGCGCGACCCGGCCGCAGCCCGCGGGGCAAAACAAGACAGGCTCACGCAGTGGAAGAGGAGAACTGGACGCTCGCGAGGCCAAGAACGGGATATTTTGGCCGGCGCCGCCGGCCAAGCGCTAACCCTTGTCCCCGAGCTTCGCCGCGAGGCGGGTCAGCTCGCCGGCGAGCTCGGCGACGTGCTGCTCGAGGGCGGCGACCCTGTCCGCGAGACCCGCGGCGGCGGGCGCTTGCCGCGCCGGCGCCGGTTCGGCGCGCTCGGGCGGCGCGCCCGCGACGAGATGCGTCCAGCGGCTCTCTTTCTGCCCCGCGCCGCGGGGAAGCTCCGCCACGAGAGGCTCCGGACCCGCGGCCAGACGCCCGAGCACCTCCTCCGCTTCGCCGACCGACCCGAACGGGTGCAGCCGCTCGCACCGCGAGCGCAGCTCGCCCGGCGTTTGCGGCCCGCGCAGCAGGAGCACGGTCACCAGCGCCCTGGAAGGCGCGTCGAGCTCCCAGCTCCGGTCCAGGTTGTGCTCCCAGCGCTCGGCCCTGGCCCGCTCGACCGGCCACACCAGCACCTCGGCCCTGAGGCGCTCGAGCGCTCCTCGCACGTCCGCATCCGCCAGGTCCATGACCGGGTCGCGGTTGCTCTTCTGGTTGCACGCCGCGACCAGGGCGTTCAGCGTCAGCGGGTAGTACTCGGGGGTGGCCTGCTGCTTCTCGAGCAGGCACCCGAGCACCCGCACCTCAACGGCATCGAGCACCCTCGGCAGACGAATGGCGCACCTCCGGCGTCCATGATACGGCGTCGGGCCGGCTTGACACCCGCGGCCAGCCCGGTGAAGCTTGAGCCTCGATGGCGAACGAGAACCCGCGCCCGGGCGCGACGACGCCCTCTCTCGGCGGAGTGCACGGCTCGGTCGCAGTGCCGCGTCAGCTCTCGTTCTGGCGTCGGCTGTTCGCCTTCTCCGGCCCGGCCTATCTGGTCAGCGTGGGCTACATGGACCCCGGCAACTGGGCCACCGACATCGCCGCGGGCTCCAAGTTCGGGTACGCGCTCATCTGGGTCCTCGTGATGTCCAACCTGATGGCGATCCTTCTCCAGAGCCTCTCCGCGCGGCTCGGCATCGTGACCGGAATGGACCTCGCGCAGGCGTGCCGGGCGATGTTCGACCGGCGCGTGTCGAGGGTGCTCTGGGGGCTCGCGGAGGTCGCCATCGCCGCCTGCGACCTCGCCGAGGTCCTGGGCTCGGCGATCGGCCTGCAGCTGCTCTTTGGAATCCCTCTGCTGGCCGGCGTCGTGGTGACCGCGTTCGATACCTTGCTCCTGCTGGTGCTGCAATCTCGCGGCGTGCGCATGATGGAGGCGTTCATCGTCGCGCTGATCGCGACGATCGGGGGCTGTCTCGCGATCGAGGTCGTGCTGTCGAAACCGGCGTGGGGCGCGATCGCGAGCGGGTTTGTGCCGTCGCTTCCCGGCGCCGGCGCGCTCTACCTCGCGATCGGCATCATCGGCGCCACCGTGATGCCGCACAACCTCTACCTCCATTCGGCGCTGGTGCAGTCGCGGCGGATCACCCAGACCCCCGCGGGGATCCGCAGCGGGGTGAAGTTCAACATCATCGACTCGCTGGTGGCGCTCAACGGCGCCTTCTTCGTCAACGCCGCGCTCCTGATCATGGCGGCGGCGACGTTCTTCCGGGCGGGGCTCCACGACGTCGCCGAGATCCAGGACGCCCACCGCCTGCTGCAACCGATCCTGGGCGCCGCGGTGGCGCCGATTGCATTCGCGGTGGCGCTCATCGCGTCGGGGCAGTCGTCGACGATTACGGGGACGCTGGCGGGCCAGATCGTGATGGAGGGGTTCGTCCAGATCCGCCTGCGCCCGGTCGTCCGGCGCCTACTGACGCGGACCCTCGCCATCATCCCGGCGGTGTTGACCATCGTCTGGTACGGCGAGCGCGCCACCGGAAATCTGCTGGTGCTTTCGCAGGTCGTGCTCTCCCTGCAGCTCTCGTTCGCGGTGATTCCTCTCATCCACCTCGTCTCCGACCAACGCTGGATGGGGCAGTACGCCATCAAGCCGGTGCTGCAGGGCCTCGCCTGGTTGACCGCCGGCACGATCGCGGTGCTCAACCTCAAGCTGTCGTACGACGCGATCGCAGCCTGGATGGCGGGGGCCGGGGGGCACGCGTGGCTCCTCTGGCTGACGGTCGTGCCCGGCGCGGCCGTCCTCGTGGCGTTGCTCGGCTACGTGACCGTGGTGCCCTGGCTCGAGCGCCGCCGGGGCGCGCCCACACCCGCAATCGCGAGCGTGCACGGACCGACCGCCATGCCGGCCGTGACGCCAGGCCCAGCCGCCCGGCGCATCGCCGCCGCGGTGGATTTCTCCAACGCCGACACTGCCGTCCTCTCCCACGCCGTGACGCTGGCCCGTTCGGCGGGCCGCGGCGCGTCCGTCCTGCTCCTGCACGTGGTGGAGTCGGGCGGCGCGCGGATCATGGGCGACGAGATGCATGACAGCGAGGCGCGCGGCGACCAGCAGCGCCTCGATCTGTACCGCAACGAGCTGGCCGAACTCGGGGTCGAGGCGACCTACGACCTCGGCTTCGGCAACCCCGCCGACCAGCTCATCGCGCTGATCCAGACTCACAAACCGGATCTCGTGGTGCTCGGCAGCCACGGGCACCGCGCGGTCGCCGACTTCGTGCACGGCACCACCGTGGAGCGCTTGCGCCACCGCGTGCGCGTACCGGTGCTGGTTGTTCCGGGCGCGGCGTGACGGGGCTGACCGTGGCGGGACGGGCACGCACCCGGAGGGGTCTCGCCGCCTGGGAGAGGCCCGCATGAGCGCCGACGGAGCCAAGCGCGGCGCGGGCGCGTCGGTCATGCTGCGCGCCCTCGCGTCCCGTAACTACAGGCTTTTCATCGCCGGCCAGGGGGTCTCGCTGATCGGCACCTGGATCCAGCAGATCGCGCTGTCGTGGCTGGTGTACACCCTGACGCGCTCGGCGTTCCTGCTGGGCGTCGTGGGGTTCTCGTCCCAGATCGGCATGTTCGTCCTCTCGCCGATGGGCGGCGTCGTCGCCGACCGGATCAACCGGTACCGCCTGCTCGTCGCGACCCAGTCGCTCGCGATGGTCCAGGCGCTCGTGATCGGCTTGCTCGTCCTTTTCCACGCGGTCGCGGTCTGGCAGATCGTTGTGCTCTCCCTCTTCCTCGGGGTGGTCAACGCCTTCGACATGCCGGCGCGGCAGGCGTTCCTGGTCGACATGATCGAGGACCGCGAGGACCTCCCGAACGCGATCGCGCTCAACTCGTCGATGGTCAACGGCGCACGGCTGGTCGGCCCCGCCGTCGCCGGGCTCCTCATCGCGGCCGCGGGCGAGGGCGTGTGCTTCCTGATCAACGCCGCCAGCTACCTCGCCGTCATCGCGGCGCTGCTGGCGATGAGGATCGCGCCGCGCGGGCCGCACGGCCGCAGCCGGCGAATCTGGCCCGAGCTGCGCGAGGGCTTCGCCTACACCTTCGGGTTCGCCCCGACCCGCGAGATCCTGCTGCTCCTCGCCCTGGTCAGCGTGGCCGCCATGCCGTACTCGACGCTGATGCCGATCTTCGCCGTCCAGCTCCTGCACGGCGGCGCCAGCACCCTGGGCTTCCTCTCCGGCGCCTCCGGGGTGGGCGCCCTCGCCGGAGCGATCATGCTGGCGTCGCGGCGCAGCGTGCGCGGGCTCGGGCGCTGGATCCCGATCGCGTGCGCCGGGTTCGGCGCCGCTCTGATCGGCTTCGCGTTTTCGCGGTCGCTCCCCCTGTCGCTGCTCCTCCAGGCGGGCGTTGGCCTCGCAATGCTCACCCACCTCGCGACCTCGAACACGATCCTGCAGACCATCGCGGGCGACGAGTGGCGGGGGCGGGTGATGAGCTTCTACGGCATGGCGTTCATGGGGATGATGCCGTTCGGCAGCCTGCTCGCCGGGGTTCTGGCGCACCGCCTCGGAGCGCCGCGCACGGTGATGCTCGGAGGTGCGGTCTGCATCGCCGGCGCGGCAGTGTTCGCCTGGCGCCTCCCGGCGCTGCGGCGGCTCGTCCGGCCGATCTACCGCGAGCGCGGGATCATTCCGGAAGTGGCCGCCGGCATCGAGGCGGCGACCGAGGGCAGTGCCTCCGAACGGCTGTGATCGGCGCCGGCGGTGCTGCCCCGATCCAGCGTCCCCGTCACAGGGATTCCTCCCCGGCGTGAGGGGCGAAGCCCTCGCCCAGCACCTCCTGGGCGGGGGTGATCGCGACGAACGCCGAGCGGTCCACCTGTGCCACCAACCGCTTGAGCCGGCCTACCTCGTACGGCGCCACGACGACGTAGAGCACCGGGCGGTCGTCGCCCGTGTAGCCACCCTGCCCTTTGAGCACCGTGACCCCGCGGCCGAGTTGGCCGAGCACCGCCTCGCGCACGGCGTCCCAGTGCTCGCTGATGATCAGCGCGGCCCGGGCCGCGGAGAACCCGGTTTGCACCACGTCGAGCACCTTTGCCGACACGAACGCGAGCGCCAGAGCGACCATCACGGCCTCGGCGCCGAACACGAACGCGGCGCCGGCGAAGATCGCCACGTTCATCGCGAGAAGCCCCTGGCCGATCCCGACCCCGAGGTAGCGGTGCGCGAGCCGGGCGAGCACGTCCGTGCCCCCGGTCGTGCCGCGGCCGCGGAACACCAGCCCCATCCCGAGGCCGTCCATGAGCCCGCCGTAACAGATGACGAGGAGGCGGTCGTGCGTCGGCGGCACGAGCAGCGGCGCGGAGAGGTCGATCGCCACCGACATGATCAGCACCGAGACGGCCGTGCGGACGAAGAACGTCATCCCCCCGGCGAACCGCCACCCCAGCCACAGCAGCGGGAGGTTGAGGAGCAGCACGACCATCCCCACCGGCGTCTTGAACACGTGGTGCGCGATGATCGAGAGGCCGGTCACGCCGCCGGAGACCACGTTGTTGGGCACGAAGAAGAGGTTGGTGCCGGCGGCGACGAGCAGCGAGCCCGTCACGATCTGAGCGTAGTCGAATGTCACGCCCAGACGGCCCTTCGGCGCCACCACCGGGAGCTTCATCGCCGCGCATGGTGGCACGAAGCGGCGGTCATGCCAAGCTTCTCCGCGGCCGGCGCGACTGCTAACCTGACCCCGGGGAGGTGCCCATGCTCGAGGCGGTCGTCTTGATCAACGTCAAGCCCGGCCAGCTGCACACGGTCGCGGAGGCGCTCATGGAGCGCGAAGGCGTGCACGAGCTGTACTCGGTGGCCGGCGCCTATGACATGGTCGCGGTGCTGCGCACCTCCCGCAACGAGCGCCTCGAGGAGCTCGTGACCGGCGAGATCGCCTCCATCACGGGGGTCGAACACACGACCACGCTGGTTGCCTTCCGCTGTCTCTCGCGGCGCGAGGCCAACGGCACGTTCACCGTCGGGATGGACCCCGGCCGGGAGCTGTAAGCGAGCCCCGGCGTCTCGATTCCGGTGCTCCGGCCCCACGAGTGGGTGATCCTCTTCTCTACGGCGTGAACCCGTCTCCCTCTCTCCCGCGTGCCGCGCCCGGTCGCTCGGACTTGCTGATCCTTCTTCCACTGCGTGGAGGTTCTTGCTTGCCGATCCCGCGGGTGGCCAAATGCGGGTGCCCCGGGGCTTTCTCTTCACTGCGTGAGGCCTGTTTTGTTTTGCCCCGCGGGCTGCGGCCGTGTCGCTCGGGCGGCGCATCGAGCGCCGCCCTCCGATCCGCCTGCGCGTGCGACCGAGCAGGGCGTCCCGCGGCGCCCCTCGCTGTTCTCCTCCCTCGGAGAGACCCTCGGTCGGAGCCAGCGACACCCCACCGCGGGACGCCCGCTCGGGACCCGCACGCTCCGGCCCAATCGGCCTCCGCCCCCTGGGCGGATTTGGCCACCCTCCCCCGCGCCTGGTGGAGGCGCTGCTGATTACCTTCGGCTTGGCCAGGAGCCTCGACCTATAGCAGGACCTCCGACGTGTGGGTGGGGGGTGTCGTTGATCCGCCGGTGCCGCGGGTGGCCATCTTGCTCCTGTGCCCGCGGGTCCCGGACGGGCGAGCCGCGCCGGGGTGTCGATGGCTCCG
>NCBR01000007.1 GCA_002279285.1 Acidobacteria bacterium 37-71-11 | reverse complement strand
CGAGGGTGGGACGAACGCCGGCGTCGTAGAACTTGACCCACGGTCTTTCCATCTCTGCCTCCCTGCGGAGGTCACTGTCCGGCGCCGTGGAGGCTCACAAACCAGTGTGGGGCCAGGGCAAGTCGGCGCGGCCAGCAACCCTTGAAGCATCAACCCGCTACCGTGACGGTTGCAATTGAGAATACCACGAACTGCGCGGCGCTCTTGGGTCAACGTAACGTCTGCGGCGTCTGCTTCGTCTCTAGGGACAGAGGCGGCACCCCGATGGCGCCGCCGGAAAGGGAGACCATCATGAAGACTCGCAAGGTCGTAATGGCAACGCTTGCAACCGTGGCCCTTCTCGCGCCCGCGGCGATCTGGGCTGCCGGCCGCTTCGGGCACGGCATGGGGCCCGGCATGGAAGGCGGCCGCTTCGGAATGGGCGGCGGCGAGGTCCTGCGCTTCGCGCACAAGCTCGGCCTCAGCGGCGACCAGGTCACACAGATCAAGGGCATCCTCTCGGCGGCGAAGACGGCCAGCCAGCCGACCCGCACGCAGCTCAAGGCCAACCGGCAGGCGTTCCAGGCGTCGTACAATCCGGCGCAGTTCGACGCGACCGCCGTCAACGCCTACATCGCCCAGCAGACGCCTCTGATGCAGCAGCTCGTTCGCAGCGGCTTCCAGACACGAGCGAACGTCCTCGCCGTTCTCACGCCGAGCCAGCTCACGCAGCTCAACCAGTTGCGCGCAAAGTTCGAGCAGTGGAGGCAGTCCAAACCCGGCCGGCCGTAACACCACGGAACAGCAAGTGAATCACAACTGCCGCGGCGGTCAACCGAGACCGCCGCGGTAGCTGTTGCTTGACCAGCTCGACCCGGCGGTTCTTGGCGCGGCCGTCCTCGGCGTCGTTGGAGGACACCGGGGCGTACGGCCCGCACCCGCACGCCCTCATGCGGGCGGAAGCGATGCCGTCGTCGCGGGCTTTTTCTGCAAGTGAGATACGATAGCGGCTGAACATCGATGAGGGAACGATCTTCCGCTCGCAGCGGCGAGCCGCCCAACGGCGCGCGGCGCCGCCGGCTGAGGCGGTTCGCTGCCGCCGTGGGGTGCGCGGCGGGCGCGCTCCTGTTCGTGCCGTGGCCCGAGCCGGCGGCACCGGCCGGCGCCGGCGGGCGACCGTTCGTCTGGAATCAGGACCAGCGGTGGCAAGCGCTCGAGACCGCCTTTCGCAACGCCCGCAAGGCCGGCTGCGCCGGTTCCAGACCGCGCGCGGAGGCGATGCTCGGCGAGGGCCGCCGGCTCGTCGCCGACGCGGCCGCGGGGGAGGTCGGACCCGAGTCCGTCGTCCTTGACGAGATCGAGCGGACCACGTTCGAGCTCGGCCCGATGGTTGCGGCGTGCCCGGAGACGATTCCGGAGTACGTCCGCCTCGTCACCAGGATGCGCTCGATGGTGAAGCGGCAGTCCCGCCACTGGGACATGGGCCTCGCGGCGACACGGACCAGGATGTACCGCCTCCTCTACGGCGGCCGGGCTGCGCTGGAGGAAGCCATCCTGCAGGCTCCGCCCGGTTTCTCGCCGCCTCTCGTCGCCGGCGACGACGAGCCGTCGGTCACCCCATCGGCCGAAGTGCTGGGGGTGACCGTGCACAGCGGCGACATCCTAGTCTCGCGCGGGGGCGTGCCGACCTCGGCGCTCATCGCGCGCGGCAACGACTTCCCGGGCAACTTCTCGCACGTCGCGCTCGTCCACGTCGACGAGCGCTCGCACGAAACTTCCGTCATCGAAGCCCACATCGAGCGGGGCGTCGCGGTCTCCTCACTTTCCAGCTACCTCAAGGACGTGAAGCTCCGCGTGATGGTGCTGCGCCTGCGGTCCGATCTCCCCCAAATGATGGCCGATCCGTTGCTGCCGCACCGGGCCGCCGGCGCGGCCCTCGAGGATGCAAGGCGCCGCCACATCCCGTACGACTTCGCGATGGACTTCGCCGACCACTCCAAGCTCTTCTGTTCCGAGGTGGCTTCGGCTGCGTACGAGCCGTTCGGGGTCACGTTGTGGATGGGCCTCTCCCGCATCTCGTCTCCCGGCCTCGTCGGGTGGCTGTCCGGGTTCGGCGTGCGCCGCTTCGAGACGCAAGAACCCTCCGATCTGGAGTACGACCCCCAGCTGACCGTGGTCGCGGAGTGGCGCGACCCGCTGACGCTGTATTCGGATCACATCGACAACGCGGTGGTGGACGCGATGCTCGAAGGGGCCGAGCAAGGCGAAACGTTGGGATACCCCTGGCTTCTGCTGCCCGTCGCGCGCGCCGCAAAGGCGTACAGCTCGCTGCTGAACGCCGTCGGGCTGGTCGGTCCCGTCCCCGAGGGACTCTCGGCCGCGAGCGCGTTGCGGAACCGCCAATTCAGTCGGATGCATGCGGCGATCAAACGGCGAACGGTCATACGTGCCTCGGAGTTCGAGCGGGCGCACGGATACCGTCCACCGTACTGGGATCTTGTCGCCCTCGCACGGCAGGCGCGCGCGGAGTTCCGGCCCGGCGGCCGTTTGGCGGGGGGACGGTCTGCTGCTAGGCTGCCGGCCACGGAGCGCGCATGGACCCTCTGCCCGAATACGAGTCGTACGACGGCCTCGGCCTTGCCGACCTCGTCAGGCGGCGTGAGGTGCGCGCGAGCGAGGTGACCGAGGCGGCGATCGCGCGCATCGAGGCGCGCAACCCCGCCGTCAACGCGGTCATCCACACGATGTTCGAGCAGGCGCGCCGGACGGCCTCGGCTCCGCTTCCCGACGGCCCGTTCTCGGGCGTTCCTTTCCTGCTGAAGGACCTCATGGCGGCGTGCGCAGGCGAGCCCCTCACGTCCTCCTGCCGTCTTCTCGCCGGCTACGTCCCTGACCACGACAGCGAGCTCGTCGCCCGCCACCGGCGGGCGGGCCTCGTCATCCTCGGCAAGACCAACACGCCCGAGCTCGGCATCCTCGGCGTCACCGAGCCTCTGCTGCACGGGCCCACCCGCAACCCATGGCAGCTCGAGCACACTCCCGGCGGGTCGAGCGGCGGCGCCGCGGCCGCGGTGGCCGCCGGGATGGTCCCGGTCGCCCACGGCGGCGACGGCGGCGGCTCGATCCGCATCCCGGCCTCGTGCTGCGGAGTGTTCGGCCTCAAGCCCAGCCGGGGCCGCAACCCACTCGGCCCGGACTTCGGCGAGAGCTGGTGCGGGATGGTCCAGGAGCACGGGCTCACGAGGTCGGTGCGCGACTCGGCCGCGTTGCTCGACGCCACCTGCGGCCCCGACCTCGGGGCGCCCTACTTCGCGCCCCCGCCACCGCGCCCCTTCCTCGCCGAGGTCGGTGCGGAGCCGGGCCCGTGGCGCATCGCCTTCACCGCCGAATCGCTGTTCGGCGAGCGCACGCACCCCGACTGCCGCACCGCCGTGGAGGACGCGGCCCATCTGTGCGAGACGCTCGGCCACAGCGTCAGCGAAGCGGCGCCCGAATTCGGGAAAGCCGCATTGCGCCGCGCCTATCTCGCGGTAGTCGCCGTCAACACGGCGCGGGCGATCGACCTTGCCGGCGAGCTCACGCGACGGCGGCCGACCCGCGCCGCGTTCGAGAGGGAGACCTGGTTCCTCGGGGCGATCGGCCGCCACATGCCGGCCAACGAATACCAGGCCGCCCTCGACCACCTCCACGTCGTCCGGCGCTCGGTGGCGGCTTTCTTCGAGCGGTACGACGTCCTCCTCACGCCGACCCTGGCGTACCCCCCGGTCCGGATCGGAGCGCTCGCCCCGACCGGCGGCCAGCGCCTCGCCATGCGCGTGCTCGGGGCGATCCCCTCCCACAGGGTGCTGGCCCGGGCTCTCGACGAGATGGCCGCCGAGGCCTTCGAGACCAGCGCCAACACCATGCTCTTCAACCAGACCGGCCAGCCCGCGATGTCCGTTCCGCTGTGGTGGAACCCCGAAGGCCTCCCGATCGGCGCGCAGTTCGCCGCGCGTTACGGCGAGGAAGGGCTGCTCTTCCGGCTCGCCGCCCAGTTGGAGCAGGCAAGGCCCTGTTTCGGTCGCAGGCCGCCGCTGGTCACCCAGGCCGGCGGTCCGGCCACGCGCTAGAATCGCGCGACGATGGCGATTCTCAAGTCCTACCTCGGCGTGGCACGGGCGCCGTTCCTGCTCCTGCCGGTCGTTCTGGTCGCCGCGGGCGCTGCTGCGGCGGCGTTCGGCGGCCAGTTCAGCTGGTCCCGCACCCTTCTCGCCCTGGTCGGCCTGGTCGCGGCCCATGTCGGCGTCAACGTCCTCAACGAGGTGTCGGACATGCGGACCGGGATCGATCTCCACACGGACCGGACGCCGTTCTCGGGCGGGAGCGGCACCCTCCCCGGGCGCGCCATGTCCGCCCGGACCGCAACCGTTTTCGGGCTGGGAGCCTGCGCGGTGGCGCTGGCCATCGGCATCTGGTTGACCGCCCGCGTCGGATGGTTGCTGGTCCCCGTCATGGCGTTCGGCGCCGTCGCGATCCTCTTCTACACGGACTTCTTCGCGCGCTCCGGGGTGGGCGAGGTGTTCGCCGGGCTCGGGCTTGGGGCGCTGCCGGTGTGGGGCGCGGCCTTCGTCCAGGGCGGCACGCCTCGGGCCGCGGCCGTCGCGGCCGCCGTGCCGGCCTTCTTCATGACGTTCAACCTCCTGCTTCTCAACGAGTTTCCGGACGAGGAAGCGGACCGCCTGGGCGGCCGGCGCAACCTCGTCCTGCTCCTTGGACGGAAGCGTGCGGCGGTCGTCTACGCGGTCGCCGCGCTTGCGACGCCGGCGGCCCTCGGTGTCGCGGTTGCGGTCCGCGCGCTGCCGGCCGCCGCGCTGGTCGCGGTCGTCCCCTCGCTCCTGCTTGTCACGCCGCTGCGCTGGGCGCTCGCCGCCCCCGAGAAAGCCGTGCCGATCCCAGCTCTGGCCGCGAACGTCGGCTGGAACCTGGCCACGAACGCAGTGCTCGCGGTCGCCCTGGCGTTCGCTGCCTGACCGTACTACACGGCGCGCTCGGGGGGCGCCGCTCGCGCGCGGCTATTCGTCGAGCGCGTCCCGTAGTTCCTGGGCCAGCACGTCGATGCCGAACGGTTTCTGGAGAAAGCGTGCGCGGCCGCCGCCGACGGCCAACCGCACCGCGTCGTTGTCGCTGTAGCCCGACATCAGGATCAGCTTCATTCCGGACCAGCGATCCACGAGCCTGAGGGCGAGGTCGAGCCCCGACACGTCGGGGAGCACGAGGTCGGTGAGCAACAGGTCGAAGCCGGGCTGGGCGGACAACGCGTCGGTCTCGGCGCCGCTGCCGACCGCGGTGACCACATACCCCAGCGCGGCGATGATCTCCGCCAGCGCCTCTCGCGCCGCCGTCTCGTCCTCGACGATGAGGATGCGTTCGCCGCGGCCCGTTCCCGGCGCCGGCGCGGCCGGGCGCACCGACGGCGCTTGCAGCGGCCCGCCGGCGCGCGGCAGCGTCACGGTGAACGTCGCTCCGGACCCCTCGCGGCTGTCCACGGTCACCGTCCCGCCGAAGCGGGTGACGATGCCGTGCACCACCGACAGGCCGAGGCCGGTCCCCTTCCCCGCACCCTTCGTGGTGAAGAACGGCTCGAAGATCCGCTCCCGGATCGCCGCCGGGACGCCGGGCCCGCTGTCGGCGACGGCCAGCCCGACGACGTCGTTGCGCTCCCAGGTGGAGAGCCGGATCTGTCCGCCGTCCGGCATTGCGTCGCTCGCGTTGACGACCAGGTTGACGAGGACCTGCTCGATCTGGCCGCGGTCGGCCTCCACCGGCAGCACGTCCGGCGTCAGGCTCGACGTGAGGGCGATGTCCTCCCGCACGATGTGACGCAGCATGCCGGAGACGTCACGCAAGACCTCGTTGAGGTCGAACGTCGCGGGCCGCGTCGTCTCGCGCCGGGCGAAGAGCAGGAGCTGGCGCGTGAGCGCGCCCCCCCGCCGGATCTGCTCCTCCAGCTCCCCCATGCGCGAGAAGGCGCGCTCTGGGTCCGCCCGGCCCGCCCTGGCCAGCGAGACGACCGCCATCATCGTCTGCAACAGGTTGTTGAAGTCGTGCGCGACGCCGCCCGCGAGCAGGCCGATCGCCTCCATCTTCTGTGCCTGGAGGAGCTGCGCTTCCATGTCCAGATGCGCGGTGATGTCGCGCTTGACGGCGACGAACTGACTGATCCGGCCGGAGGGATCGCGCACCGCAGAAATCGTCGTCTCCTCGGTGTAGAAGTTCCCGTCCTTGCGCCGGTTGACGATGCGGCCCTCCCACGTCTTGCCGGAGGTGATCGCGGCCCACAACTCGCGGTAGAACGCCTCGCCGTGGCGCCCGCTCTTGAGGATTCTCGGAGTGCGCCCGAGCGCCTCCTCCGGGCTGAACCCGCTGATCCTGGTGAACGCGGGGTTGACGTAACGGATCGTCCCGTCCGGATCGGTCAGAATCACGGCCTCCCCGCTCTGCTCGATCGCCGCCACCAGACGGGCACGATCCGCCTCCCCCGCCTTGCGCTCGGTGACGTCGTAGGCCGTGCACAGGATGGCCTTCTCTCCCCGGAACTCGCACGCCGCGGCCGTGAAGTCGATCCAGCGGATCTCTCCCGACCTGGCAACGATGCGGAACTCGTAGCGCGACGGCGGCCCCCCACCCCTCGCCCGAATTTCGAGGTTGCCGCGGACCAACGGCAGGTCGTCCGGGTGCACCACAGAGAGCACGCTCCGGCCCAACAGTTCATCGGCGCTATAGCCGGTGAGGCGCGCGACCTCGGGGTTGATGTAAACGAAGTCCTGGCCGCGGTAGACGAAGATCGCCGTGTGCGCCGATTCGGCCAGCGTCTTGAACGTGGCCTCGCTCTCGCGCAGCGCTTCCTCCGCCCGCGTGCGGTCGGTGATGTCCACGTAGAGCGTACCAACGGCGACGATGGCGCCCTCGGGGCCGGGGATCGGGAAGTGGTGCGTCAGCCAGTTTCGGGTCCCGTAGCTGTGCTGGAGCGGCACCTCGTGCGTCACCGGCTCGCCGGTCTGGAGCACCTGCCGGTCGCCCGCGAGCAGCTCTTCCGCGCTGGCTTCGGGGAAGCAATCCATCGGCGTCTTGCCGACGAAGTCGGAGCGCTTGAGTTGCATCGCCTCTTCCCATGCCTCGTTCATGAAGAGGTAGCGGCCGTCCCTGTCGCGCATCACCGCAACACCCGGCAGGTGGCGCATGAACACCGCGAACCGCTGCTCGGATTCGCGTAGCGCCCGCTCCGCCGCCTCTCGCGCCGCGCGCTCACGCAGCGCCTCCAGGGTGTACCCGATATCCCCGGCCAGCTCGTCGAGGAGGCGAAGGCGCTCGTCGTCGAACGCGTCCGTCTCCGCCTCGTAGACGGTGAGGGCGCCCACGGCCTCGCCCCCGATTCGGATGGGAAACGCGGCGGAGGAACGGTATCCCGCGTTGTTGACGCGGTCCCGCCAGGGGGCCAGTGTGGGGTTGGCGAACATGTCGTGGTTCACCACCGCCCGGTTCTCCCGCACCGCCGTGCCCGTGGGGCCGCGACCTTCGGGGGTCTCGTCCCAACGCACGGCGGCGCCGTCGAGATAAGCGGCTGCGTCGCCGGCCGAGGCGTCCACCCGGAGCCGTCCGGTTTCCTCATCTTTAAAACTCACCCAGGCCATCGGGAAACCACCCTCGTCCACGACGACCCGGCAGACCTCCGGCAATAGCCTCCCCTCGTCCGGCTCCCGCACGAGGAGCTGATTGACCTCCGAGAGGGTGCGGTAGAGCCGACCAACGCTGCGCAGGCGCGCCTCGTACCGCTCCCGCTCGGCCAGCGTATCGGCCAGCTCCGCCAAGCGCCGACGGTCGAGGAACGTAACCAGAACCGCCGCCAGGACGGCCAACGCCAACACTCCGGCGAGCGCTCCCAGGGCCAGCGCCCGCCGCCACGGGGCCATCGCCTCGCGCGCGTCCACCTTGACGACCAGTCCCCAACCCGTGGCCGGGATCGGCCGCGTCGCCGCCAGGACCTCGACCCCGCGGTAGTCGGGATAGCGCCCGAACGCCGCCTTCCCGTTCGTCGCCAGCCACGCCGCCAGATCGCGGCTCCTCCTTGCGATCGTCAGCGTGAGCGGCGGCGCCGCGAACAGGCGCAGGGGGCTCACGTAGAGGAGGCGCTCGCCCTCACGCTGCACCAGGAGGCTCTCCCCGCTCTCGGTCGGGATCGGCTCCATCGCCAGGAGCGGGAAGATCCATTGCTCGGGGTCCGAGAGGAGGACCACCACGGCGCCGTACGGCGGCCGGGCTCCCAGTGGTTGAACGGTGAGCAGCAGCGGCGCGCCGGAGGCGCCGCGTACGAAGCACTGCGGCGGACCGGCGGCGCCGGCGGCCGCCCGGCGCGCCTGTTCCAGCGCCGCCTCCGGCACGTGTGCGCTGCCCCCCTGCGCCAGAACCGCGCCCGAGCTGTCCACGAGCGCCGCCGCCGTGTACTGGCGGATCCGGATGAAGTCGCCGAGGATCTCCGCCAAGTGCGGCTGCAGCCCGTCCGTGGGCGCCCCCTCGGCCGCCGCGGCCAGCGCCTGCACCGAGGGGAAGGCGGCGATGATCCGTGCGTCCTCCTGCCGTCCGGTGAGCCAGCGCGTGAGAGCGGCCTGGCGGTCGGCCGCCATCGCCGAGAGCCGCCCCCGCCAGATTGCCACCGTCTCCGCGCGCTGTTCGCGGGCGAAGAGGACGAAGAGCCCAACCACCACGGCCACGCCGGCCAGGACCAACGCCGCACCCAACCAAGTCCAGCCCCTGCGCCCCTCCGGGCGCCGGGCAGCGCTTTCCGGCGCTTCCGGCATCGTTCCTCCCCGACAGTACTCAACGCCCGCAGCGCGGAGACGGCACCTCCGAGCTACGGGCAGAACCAGGAGTTCGAGGTCGAGAGTAACACGGCGGCCCGCCTCGTAGGTGTCAGTAGGTACCTGTAGGTACCTGGTACCGCATTGTTACGTTTTCGCGGGACTGGTTCCTTGAACGGGCAACCGTCCACGAGGTACGATTCGGCAAGGGTTGAACACCCAACCAACGGAGGAGCGTTCCCATGTGGAGAGCGATTGCAAGAGTGATGCTGGTCGCGGTTGCCCTCGGTCAGGCCGGATTCCTGGCGGCCGCCGGCGATCCCAACGACGCGGAAGGTGCCCAGGACCCGCCGCTGTTCACCCGCATGCCTGGCTTCCACATCTACAACGCCCAGGTGAAGGAGTTTGACCGCTACGAGTTCCCGGTCGCGCCAGACAAGACCACGGCGGTGGAAGGGCGCCTGTACACGGTGATCTATTACGCCAACGATGGGATCACGCTTCCCAGCGCGCTGCAGATCGCCCGCAACTACAAGAACGCCGTCAAGGCGATCGGCGGGCAGGCCGAGATCGCCAAGCTGCTCAAGGCGCATCCGGAGATGAGGCTGTACGTCGTTGGCCACACCGACAACGCCGGCTCGTTCGATCACAACCTCACGCTGTCGAAAGACCGCGCGCAATCGGTGACGAACGCCCTGGTCAAGACGTACGGCATCGCCGCGACCCGGTTGCGGCCGTTCGGCGTCGGTCCGACCGCCCCCGTCGCGTCGAACCGGAGCGAGGAGGGCCGGGCCAAGAACCGGCGCGTCGAGCTGGTCGAGCAATGAAGCGATCGACTCACAAGCCTGCGCCCGACCCTGCCTGGCTTTAGCGACGCGCGTCAGTGCAGGATGAACTCGGCGAAATCGGGGACCGTCGCGAAGTACGCCACGCACGAGTTCGTCATGAACGCGCGGATCGACGGGATGTCGTGGGCCCAGCCGGCCGCCGCGGCGTCCACGCCGGCAGCCTGCGCCATGACGACCCCCGGCTTGAGGTCGTCCACGACGAGGACGTCTCTCGGCTCCAGACCCAGCCGGCGGACCGTCTCGATCACGGGGTACGGGCTCGGCTTGCGCCTGTCCGAGCCGAGCTCCCACCCGAACACGAGGTCGGGCATCGGACCGTGACCGCCGTCGGCCGCCCGGTAGTGGGCCTCGATCACGTGGCTCTCCGAGTGCGAGACGACGGCGACACGGCCGCCCTCCGCCTTGTACGCCGCCAACGCCTCGAGGAACCCGGGGTAGAAATGGGGCGTCTCCCGCGCCGTGAACGTGCGCCAGATGTCGTGCTCGAGGGCCAGCTCGTCGGGCGTCAGGCCGAGCTCCTCGACGAGAAAGCCCATGATCCCGGGGTCGCAGTTCTTCGCGAACCAGGTATCGAGGTCGATCGGCGTCGAGCCCGGCCGCAGCACCTCCATCGACCTGACGTGCGCCGGGTAGTGCACGCGTCTCGTGCTGTCGACGGCCGTGTCGTCGTGGTCGATGATCAGGCAACGGTAGCGCGTGGGACCGGCTCCTCCCTCAGGTCGGCGATCATACCGCGGCCCCGCTTCCTTCGCCCGCCCCCCCGACCCGGCGAGAATCCGCTGCCGCCGCGACCAGCTTCCACGTCCTCTGGCGGAGGTGCTACCCTTCGCGCAGCCAACGCCCCTGTCTCGGGCAACGATGGGAGAGCACCATGAGCACCAAGTTCTTCTACGCGCTGGTCCTGACGATCGCGGCAACCGTCTTCCAGTTGGTTCTCTTCTTCGCCGGTCTCCAGACCGAACACCTGAGCACCGGCCAATACGTGCAGTGGCTGGGCGTCGTCATCGACGCCGTCGTGCTGTGGCTGGGGATCAAGGCCGTCCGCGATGAACAGCCCGGACGGACGCTCACCTACGGTCAGCGGCTGGGAGCCGGGGTCATGATCTCCCTGTACTCCGGCCTGATGAGCGCCGTCTATACCTACCTGCACTTCAGGTTCATCAACGTCAATTTCGCCGAGTACACGATCGACATGCTGCGCAACAAGTGGGCCGCCGCCGGCCTCGCGGACTCGCAGATGGATCAGGCGGAACGGATGACCCGCATGATGCTGGCGCCGGGCGTCCAGGCTTTGCTCGTGCCGGTGGTCACGGTGCTTATCGGCACCGTCCTCTCGCTGATCATCGCGGCGCTGCTCGAAGGCGGGTCAAGGTCCACCTCCGCCGGCCCCGACGCGACCGCCTGAGCATGCCAGCACCTCGGTCCGATTCGGTTGGCTCGGCGGCGGCCACGCGCCGAGCCGCCGCCTGACACCGGTCCAACAGGTAGAATGTGAGTTTTGGCGCGGGCCACGCCTCGCGGCGCGACGCGCAGGGGGAGTATGAACCTCTCACAGCTGTTGGCGGCGGAGTGGCGGCCGGCGCTCGGGTGCACCGAGCCGGCCGCCGTCGCGTACGCGGCGGCGAGCGCCGCCGCCCTGATTGCGGGCGAGGTCCGTCACGTGCGGCTCGTGTGCGACCCGCGCATCTACAAGAACTGCTACGCGGTGGGAATCCCGAATTCTGGCCACCGCACGGGGATCCTCTGGGCGCTCGCCATCGGCGCGCTGCTCGAGGACGCCTCGTGCAGGCTGGAGTGCTTCCGCGGCGTCGGCGCCGCCGCTCTGCAAGGCGCCTCCGACCTGATCGCGCGCGGCGCGCTGACCGTCGAGGTCGAGCGGGCCAGGCCGGAGCTGTACGTCGATTGCACGGTCGAGCGTGCGGCGGGGACTGGACGCGCCGTCCTCGAGCGCGAGCACACGCGCCTCGTCCTTTTGGAACGCGACGGCAAGGCGTTGCCCCTGGACGTCGCGCCGGGGGTTGACGAAACCGCCGCCGCCCGCGGCTGGGCCGCGTCGCTGTCGTTTGCACAGGCGATCGAGGCGGCGCGCGCCGCCGGCAACGCCGATCGCGCGGCCCTGCGGCGCGGGGCGGAGTACAACCTGGCGATCGCGGAGCACGGGTTGTCGCTCATGCCCGAAGGGTTCCTGCGCCCACTCGAGACCGACGGGCTGACCCGCATCGGTCGCCTCGTGTCGGCCGGCGTCCACGCCCGCATGTCGGGCGAGGACATGCTGGTGATGTCGCTCGCCGGGTCCGGCAACAAGGGCATCACCGTCTCGGTTCCGGTGGTGCTCTGGGGGCACCAACTGGCGGCGGCGCAGGAGCGCATCGAGGAGGCGCTTGCTTTAGCCTGCATCGTCACCTCGGGGGTCACGTACCACCTCGGCTCGCTCTCCGCGATGTGCGGCTCCGCGATCGCGGGCGGGATCGGCGTGGCCGCGGCGCTGGTGTTGCTCGAGGGCGGCGGCCCGGACGAGGTGTCCGCGGCGACCACCAATATCGTGGGCAACCTCGCCGGGATGATCTGCGACGGCGCCAAGATCGGCTGCGCCCTCAAGACCATGACCGGGGTCGACGCGGCCTTCCGCGCCGCCAGCCTCGCCCGCGCCGGTCTCGTCATTCCCGTTACCGACGGCATCGTCGGAGCCGACGGGCTCGCCTCGCTCGACAACCTCGGCCGGCTGGCGGCGGGCGGCATGGCGGCGATGGAGGACGAGATCCTCGCCATCATGCAGGCCAAGCTCGTTGCCCTCCGCCCGCCTCCGGACTGAACCGGTCCTTCTCAGCGCTTGGGCAGCTTCGCGAGCAGCACCGCAACCGCCTTCTCGAGTTGCTGGTCGCGCCCGGCCGCCACGAGTGCCGGGTCGTTGGCCACCATGTAGGTCGGCGCCAGCTGTTTGTTCTCCATGATGTCGCCCTGCATGTCGACCAGCGCCACCTCGGGGATACCGAACACGAGGTTCTTGTCCTGCAGGCGCTCCCACCACACCGACGTGCAGGTGCCGGGCACCGGCATCCCCACCGTCTCGCCGAGGCCGAGCTGGGTGTACGCCATCGGGAAGCAGTGGGCGTCGGAGTAGTTGCCCTCGCTCATGATCACGATCGAGGGCTTGGTCCAACGTTGGGTCGGCTCGGTGCCGACCTCGCGGCCGCGCGGGACGTCCCGCGCGTAGATACGGCCGGAGAGAAACGTGGTGAGCTGCTCGACGAGGTTGCCGCCGCCGTTGAAGCGCGTGTCGAGGACGATCGCGTCCTTGTCCACGTCGCGGCCGAAGATCTCCTCGAAGATCTCGCGGTAGGCGCCGTCGTTCATGCCGCGGATGTGCGCGTAGCCGAGGCGGCCCCCGGACAGCTTCGCAACCTCGTCGCGGCGCGAGCGCACCCAGCGCTCGTAGAGCAGGTGTGACTGCGCCATCCACGTGATCGGCTTGACGGTTTCCTCCCAGCGCGCGCCGCTCGCCGGGTCCAGCAGGGCGAGGCGAACGAGCGTGGCGGCCTTGTGGTTGAGCAGCGGGTACCAGCAGGCGCCCGCAGCGATCGGGGCGCCGTCGATCGCCTCGATCACAGAGCCGGCGCGGATCCTGGTTCCCGCTTGCTGCAGCGGGCCGCCCTCGATCACCTCGAGGACGCCGACGCCGGGGCCGGTGTGTTTGGGATCGGGGAAGAAGCCGAGCGCCGCGGTCTCGTCCCCCGTCGGGTGGAGCGGGCGGTAGCGGCCGCCGGAGTGCGAGGCGTTGAGCTCGCCCTGCATCTCGGAGATCAGCTCGGCGAAGTCGCGGTCGTTGTCGATGTACGGGAGGAAGCGCGCGTAGCGCTCCCCAGTCGCTTTCCAGTCCACGCCGTGCATGTCCTTGACGAGGAATTTCTTCCACGTTTGCCGCCAGATGTGCTGGAAGAGGTACGCGCGCTCGGCGGCGGGGTCGAGCTCCATCATCGCCGAGGCCTTGACCGGCGAGGTCTTGCCGGACTCGAGGTCGACGGTCAGCAGCTTGCTGTCGGCGAGGATGAACGCCTTCTTCCCGTCGCGGGCGAGCTTGAGGTCGGCGTCCTTGGCGTCGAGCTTGGCGACGAGCTTGATCTCCTTGGTGCGCGGCACGTACTTCCAAAGGTCGTAGCCCTTCTCGAACTTCGCCAGGTCGTACAGCGTCTCCCCGTCGGGCGAGAGCGCCATGCCGGCGAGGTGCGCGGAGTACGGCGAGAGACGCACCGTCCGGTCGTCCAGGCCGGCGAACTCGATCGCGACCTGCGGGGCCGCAGCCGGCCCCTTCGCCTCGGCGGCGCCCGCCTTGCCCTTCTCGCCGCCCTTCTCCTTCGCCTCCTCCTTCTCCTTCGCCTTGAGCTGGTCGAACTCGGCGTCATCGAGGCGGTAGCGGTCCCACGCCTTCCTGGTGAGGAACGCCGCGTAGACGTCGACCTCGCGGCCCTCGCCGGCCTGGCTGCGGAGGCCGTGGCGGTCGGTCACCCAGATCAGGACCTCGCCCTTGCGGGCGAAGATCGGGTGGTTATCCTCGTACCCGCTCTTCGACACGTTAACGAGCGCGCCCTCGCCGGACGAAGGGACCAGGCCGACCTCGGACGACCAGCGCGTGTTGGAGAGGAATTGCACCGCGAACCAACGCCCGTCCGGCGACCACTCGTACCACTGGTCGCCGTCCGAGTAGGAGTAGTTCTTGTCGCCGGGGAGCACGGTGCGGCTCGTGCCGGTCTTGAGGTTGAGGACCTTGAGCGTCGTGCGCTCCTCGAGGTATGCGATCTCCGAGCCGTCGGGGGAGAAGTGCGGCTGGAACACGTCGGCCTCACCCCCGAGCACGAGGCTCTCCTTGAGCGCGGTCGCGTTGAAGAAGTTCGGCTCGTTCGGGTCGGTCAGGTCAGTGCGGTAGAGCTTCCAGCCGCCGTTCCGTTCCGAGGCGTAGAGCAGCGTGCGCCCGTCCGGGGAGAAGCTCACCGAGCGCTCCTGTTCCGGCGTGTTGGTAATCCGCCGCGTCACGCCGTGTTCGGTGGAGGTCACGAACACCTCCCCGCGGGCAATGAACGCGATCTCCTTGCCGTTCGGGGAGACGTCGAACTCGCTGATCTGGTGTCCGACGTCGACTCGCTCCGGCGATGGGCGCCGGGCGTCCGCGGCGACGGTCACGGTCAGCCGCTTGCTCTCGCTGCTGCCGGCCGGGCGCACCCAGATCTCGCCGCCGTAGCCGTAGCAGAGGTCGCCGCGCCGGGACCCGCTGAGGAACCGCACCGGCTCGACCGTGTGGCTCGTCACCTGGACCGGATGCTGGGGGTCGGCAAGATCGAGGCGCCACACGTTGAACGTCCCGCTGCGCTCGGAGAGGAAGTAAAGCGACTTCTCGTCGGGGCTCCACACCGGCTGGCGGTTGTCCGCGCCGGGGCCGGTCAACTCGGTGTGCGTGCCGGTAGCGGCGTCATACAGCCAGAGGTCGCGCGCGAACGACGATGTGTCGTGCTGGCGCCACTCCATTTCGTACCCCTTCTGGTCGGAGTACGCGAGGCGGCGGCCGGCGCGGTCGAAGACGGCGTACATCGCGGGCGTCGTCAGCAGCTGCTCCGGCATGCCCCCGTTGACGCTCACCTCGTACAGCTCCGGCTGGGCCGGCGTCGGGAACTGCGCGTTCGCCGCCGAATCCAGGATCGCCGCGGTGAATAGGACCGCCTTCCCGTCCGGCGTGAAGCTGGTCGGCATCTCGTCGGCCGAGTGGAACGTCAAACGCTTGGCGTCGCCGCCCTCGGCGGGCATCAGGAAGATGTCGAAGTTGCCGTAGCGGTCCGAGGCGAACGCGATCTTCGTCCCGTCCGGCGACCAGACAGGCATCGTGTTGTGCGCCTCGCTCACCGTCAGCGGCGTGGCGACGCCGCCCGACGACGGGACCTTCCAGAGGTTGCCCTTGTAGCTGAACGCGACCGTCTGTCCGTCGGGCGAGATCGCGGGGTAGCGCAGCCACAACGCACGCTCCGCCGCCCTCGTCACCCCGGCCATGGCCAGCACGATCACCACGCCCAACCCGATCACCACGCTCCGACCACGCCCCGTGTGCATCATTCGGCCTCCCCGGACAGAGTCCGACCGCCGTGCGGCGGCCGTCCGGCAAGTTTACGCGCGCCGTCGCCGGGGGTTTCGTTTGCGTGATCGGGCGCACGGCCGTTGGCGCCGGCCCGGGGCTACGCCGCCGCGAGGCGGAGCATCTCGACCAGGGCCAGGACTGCGTTCTCCATGTCCGCGACCGCAACGTGCTCGGTGGTCGAGTGTTCGTCCTGGGCGCCGATGCCGACGACCGCCATCTCGATCCCGTGGTTGTTGTAGATCGAGGCGTCGGTGAACCCGGTGATGAACACCGCCTTGGCATCGATGCCGATGGCCGCGAGCGCCTGCTTGGCGATCCGCACGGCCCAGGCGTCCTCGGGAATGCGGACGGCGCGGCACTTCTCGTCGACGGCGACCTCGACGGCGGCGCCGGCGCCCTCGACTTCCGTCCGGATGACCCGCGTCATCTCCTCGACCAGCGCCACCGCCTTGGCGTGGTCGCCGGAGCGACACTCCGCGAGGAACGAGCACTCGGCCGGAACGCCGTTGCGAATGACCCCACCGCTCACCACACCGACGTTGGCGGTGGTCTCGTGGTCGATCCGGCCGAGGCGGAGCGCGGCGATCGCCTTGGCCGCCGCGTGAATCGCGTTGATCCCCTTCTCGGGCTCCATCCCAGCGTGGGCCGAGCGCCCGATGACCTTGACGTCAATCGCGAAGTACGTCGGCCCCCCGATCACGATCGTGTCGAGGGTGTCGTTGTCCATGAGGAAGCCCCGCCTGGCCGTAATGCGCGAAAAGTCCAGCGCCTTGACGCCGAACAGGCCGACCTCCTCCTGGCGGCTGACGGCGAACTCGACCGGCGGGCGCACGGGCGCGACGCGCAGCGCCTCGAGCACCTCGGCGATCCCCGCCTTGTCGTCGGCGCCCAGAATCGTGTCGCCGCCGGAGTGGACGACCCCGCCATCGAGCACCGGCTCGATCCCCACCCCGGGCTTGACAGTGTCCCCATGGCAGGAGAGCAGAACCGGCGCCGCCCCCTTGCAGCCCTTGGCGGGAAACGACGCGATCAGGTTGCCGTAGGGGTCGAGGGCGGCCGCGCCGCCGAGCGCCTTGACCTCGCCGAGCAAGTACTCCAAAAAGCGCGCCTCGTCGCCGGACTCCGAATCGATCCGCACCATCTCCATGAACTGCCGTACCATCCGCTCGGACATCAAATGCCTCCCGTCCGTTGTCAGGCCTGCACGAGCGAGAGTGCGTCCGGCCTGTGGGCAACCGGAGGGGTCCGGCGCCGTCTCCGGTCCACGCGCAGCCGCGACGGCACACGTGACCCCAAGACCGCTGCCGAGCGCCCTTTAGTCGATGTCCTGCGGCGGCTGCGGGCCGGGGACGATGCCGGCGATGTCTGGATCCTCGCCCGTGGCCATCGGCTCCCGCTCCTTCTTCTCCGCCAGACGCTGCAGGCGCTTCGCTTCCTTCTCCTCGCGGTGCTGCTGGCGGGCGCGTTCACGCTCCCGCTTGGTGAATGTCGCTCTGTGTTTGACTGCCAAAGCTACCTCCTTGTGGCCGGGCCGGCGGTCGCGCGTCGGTGCCCAACTCGCTGCAACCGCTGTCCTATTGTCGCCCTTTTTCCGCCATCTTCCACCCCCGGGCGATCCGGCGGAAAGAGAGCCGCGAACGCGCACCGGGTCCGGCGCCGACGTGACCCCCGCCGGGCCTCAGGGTAGGGTGCTGTCGCCCCGGCGAGCCACGCTCCTCGCGGAGAGCGGCAACCGCCCGAGCGGGCAGCGGTTCCGCCCGACCGCGCTCGCGGCGCCGCGGGTACAAAGCCGGGAAACCGCGCCCGACCGCAAAGGAGTGGACGAACACCCCTCACGACCGGACCGCGCGAGACGCCGGCAAGAGTCCGAGAAGACAGGTGGGCCGGGTGTCCCGGGGCCATGGCCGCTGCCGCCGTGGCGGGCAGCGGCGACGAGACCGGGCCGCGCGGGGTGTTCCCCCACCGCGCCGCCCGCCCGGTTGTGTCAGAAACGGCTCGACCCGCCGCCGTAGCCGCCGCGACCGCCGCCGCCGCCGTAGCCGCCGCGACCGCCGCCCGATCCGCCACGGCCGCCGCCGAACCCGCCGCGCTCGGTCTTGGGGCGCGCCTCGTTCACGACAACAGCCCGCCCGCGCACTTCCGTGCCGTTCAGGCCCGTGATCGCGGCCTTGGCCTCCTGGTCATCGCGGTACTCCACGAACCCGAAGCCCTTCGAACGGCCGCTGGCGCCATCGGTGATCAGGTGGACCGATTCGACAGTGCCGTAGGAGGAGAACAGCTCCTGCAGCTCACCTTCGGTCGTGTCATAGGAAAGGTTGCCGATGTACAGCTTCATAGTGGTACTCCCTTGGTGCAGACTTGAACTGGTGCCGTCGTTGGATTCCGCCGGCCCACCACCGCCCGTCCGCCCGACGATGTGGCTGAGATCATAGCTCACTTCCCCGTGCACGCCTAGCCCGATGCCGGGCCCTGCCGGCCAGGCGCGCCCCGCCGCCGAACGGTCGAGGGTCTTGCCAAGGGCGCCAACTCGTGAGATTATGTCAACTCTGTTGTGGCCGGGGCGACGTTGAGCTTTCTCGGCCGCGGCGGTCACGACACGATGCAGGGCCTGCTCTGGCCCGGACGGCAGCCTCGCCGGCAAGTCTCCCGTTCCCCAATCAGCCGGAAACGAACATGACGGTGCGCGCCGCGTCCGGCGTGTGCGCGCCCGCAGAAAGAAGCAGTGTGCAGATGAGTTTTTCAGAGTTCACCCTGGACCCCTCGTTGTTGCGGGGGATCTCCGACCTCGGTTTCACCGACCCGACACCGATTCAGCAAGCGGCGCTGCCCGAGGCCCTCGGCGGGCGCGATGTGCTCGCCGCGGCCCAGACCGGCAGCGGCAAGACCGCTGCCTTCGCCCTCCCCATCCTGCAACGCCTGCACGGGCACGCCGGGACCGGGACGCGCGCCCTCGTGCTCACCCCGACCCGCGAGCTGGCCGCTCAGGTGCACGAGCACCTGCAGGCCCTCGGGCGCCACGTCCACGTGACGTCGGCCGCCGTCTTCGGAGGGGTCAAGCAAGGCGCGCAGGAGCGCGCGCTGCGCGCCGGGGTCAACGTCGTCGTCGCCACTCCCGGCCGCCTGCTCGACCTCATCGGCCAGGGCGCGGCCCGCTTCGACCGGCTCGAGGTCCTCGTCCTCGACGAGGCCGACCGGATGCTCGACATGGGCTTCCTCCCCGACGTCCGCAGGATCCTCGCCAAGCTGCCGGCGCAACGGCAGACGATGCTGTTTTCGGCCACCCTGCCGCAGCCGATCGTGCAACTCTCCCGCGACATGCTGACGAACCCCGCCCGCATCAACGTCGAGCGCAGGGCGACGCCGGCCTCCGGCGTAAGCCACGCGATCCTGCCCGTGCCCGAGAAACTGAAATCGAAGCTGCTCGTCGAGCTGCTCCGCCGTGACGAGGTCGGCACCGCGCTCGTGTTCACCCGTACCAAGCACCGCGCCAACCGCCTCGCCCTCGTCCTCGACAAAGCGGGCATCGCCTGCGACCGCATCCACGGCAACCGCAGCCAGCCGCAGCGCGAAGCGGCGCTGAAGGCGTTCAAGACCGGGCGCCTGCGCGTCCTGGTCGCCACCGACCTCGCCTCCCGCGGCATCGACGTGGCCGACCTGCCGCACGTGGTCAACTTCGACGTGCCGGCGCAGGTGGACGACTACATCCACCGCGTCGGCCGCACCGCCCGCGCCGAGGCGACGGGCAGCGCCGTGACCTTCGTCTCCCCCGACGACGAGCCGGCGATCGCCGCCATCGAGCGCGTCGTCGGCCGCCGGATCGCGCGCCGCACGCTCGAGGGCTTCGATTATGCCGAGAGGCCCAGCGGCAACCTCGAGGTCCCCATCGCCGAGCGCATTGCCGCGATCCGCGCACAGAAGGCCGGCGAGCGCACGCGCGCCAAAGCCAACGCCCAGCGCCGCGCCGCCCACGGCGTCCCCTCGGGGTCTGCCGGCAACCGGGTTTTCGCCCATCCGGCGGCCGCCCCGGGAGGCGACCGCCCGCGCCGCCGCTCCACCAACCAGCGCAGGAACGCCGGCCGATAGGCACATGCGTCCCTGCCCTCCACCAACGTCATTTCAAACCGCGGCCGCGCCGGGCTGGACCGTTCCAGCAACGACCCGCCGCAGCAAAGGAGTCGCCAGATGAAGCTTTACATCGGAAACATCCCGTTCGACGCCAGGGAAGAGGAGCTCCACGAGCTCTTCAACGAGTTCGGCGCCATCGGCACCGCCACCGTGATCGTCGACCCCCGCAAGGGACGCTCCCGCGGGTTCGGGTTCGTCGAGTTCCTCGACCCGCTGCACGGGAAAGCCGCGATCGCCGGAATGAACGGCAAGGAAGTCGGCGGCCGCAAGCTCGTCGTCAACGAGGCGCGCTCCCGCGAGGGCGGAGGCTCAGGCTACCGCGGCAACCGCGGCGGCTTCGGCGGCGACCGGGGCGGGGATCGCGAAGACCGCGGTGACCGCGGCGGTCACGGCCGGCCCGGCGGCGGCGGCGGACGCCCCCGGTTCTGATCCGGCGCGCCCCCGCGGCTTGACACCAAATCGCCGCGTGACGGAGAGGACTGATTGCCGCTGCGAGGGACCTGTCGTACGTTGCGGTCCCGCAGGTGGTCTGTCTTCTGTTCTTCACTGCGTGAGGCCTTCTTGTTTTGCCCCGCGGGCTGCGGCCGTGGTCGCTCGGGCGGCGCATCGAGCGCCGCCCTCCGACCCGCCTGCGCGTGCGACCGAGCTGGCCAGATCG
>NCBR01000143.1 GCA_002279285.1 Acidobacteria bacterium 37-71-11 | reverse complement strand
CCCAAGGTCTTCACGATCGACCTCTTGCGCTGCGTCTACTGCGGCTTCTGCGTCGACGCCTGTCCCAAGGAGGCGATCGTGATGTCGCGCACGCACGAGATGGCGTTCACCGGCCGCGCCGAGGCCGTCGTCGGCCTCGACCAGCTGCTCCAGAAGGGTCCTTACGAGGAACTCGACCTCGGTTACCGGCCGTACTTCGGCGCTCCGCGCAGTCGGATCGAGCTGCCGATCCCGGTCAGGGTCTCGCAGCCGCCGCGTTGAGGCTCGCCGACTGGGGGTAACCTCCGGGCGGGGAAACGCGGGTGCGAGTAAAAAAACGTGGGGCGGCGCCGAAGCGCCGCCCCTGGCTTGTCGCCTGAGCCGATCGTCAGATCGCGCGGACGTTCGCCGCCTGCAGGCCCTTGGGGCCACGCACGACGTCGAACTCGACCCTCGCGCCCTCCTTGAGAGTGCGGAAGCCCTCGCCGGCGATGGCGGTGTAGTGGACGAACACGTCCTCGCCGCCCTCCTGGGTGATGAAGCCAAAGCCCTTGGTATCGTTGAACCACTTGACAGTTCCCTGAGCCATGCTGCTATCTCCTTGTTGCTGGCGGCTTTCTGACGCCGCCCTTCTCTGTGCCGGGAGCGTCCCGGCGTACGCCAAAAAGCCGCAAGGACGCTGCCCCTTGCGGCGGGTTTACCTCAACTCTGCGTTGCTCCGCAACTGCCGAACAAACTCACGTGTTGATATTCGCACACCATTCTTGGGTTGTCAAGCCCCTGCTATTCCTCGTCGTCCTCCTCGGTCTCGCCTCCCGTGGCGGCGGCGATGATCTTCTCCTGAATCTGGCGCGGCGCCTCGTCGTAGTGCGAGTACTCCATGTGGAAGTCGCCCCTCCCGCCGGTGATCGAGCGCAGCGTCTGGGAGTAGGTGAGCATCTCGGCGAGCGGCACCTGCGCCTTCACCACCGTCTGGCCGTCGGCGGGCTCCATTCCCTGAACTCGTCCGCGCCGTGAGTTCAGGTCGCCCATGATGTCGCCGAGGAACTCGTCCGGGGCCGTGATCTCGACGTGCATGACCGGCTCGAGGATCGTCGGCCCGGCTTGCTTGACGCCCTCGCGGAACGCCTTGCGGCCGCAGGTGCGGAACGCCATGTCGGACGAGTCCACGGCATGAAACTTTCCGTCCAGGAGCGTGACCGAGAAGTCCACCATCGGGTTGCCAGAGATCGCGCCGCGTTCGGCCGCGTCGACGATGCCCTTGTCGATCGATGGGCGGTAGTTGTTCGGGATCGAGCCGCCGTAGATCTTGTCCACGAACTCGTAACCGCCGCCGCGCGGCCGGGGGTCCAGGCGGACCTTGGCCTCGGCGAACTGGCCGTGGCCGCCAGTCTGCTTCTTGTGGCGGGCGGTGATCTCGACCGACCTCGTGATCGTCTCGCGGTACGGGATCTTTGGCGCTTGCAGGGTGACGTCCACCTTGTACCGCTTGTGGAGGCGGGCCACCGCGATCTCGACGTGGAGCTGGCCAGCGCCGGCGACGAGCTGTTCCTTGGTCTGCGGATCGCGGCCGATGTGAAGGGTGGGATCCTCGTCCTTGAGCTTGGCGAGGCCCTGGGCGATCTTGTCCTCGTCCCCCTTTGCTTTCGCCGCGATGGCAAAGGAGATCGCAGCCTCCGGGATCGGAACCGGAGGCACGACGATCGCACCGTCTTTGCTCGTCAGCGTTTCGCCGGTGTGCGTCTCCTTGAGCTTCGCGACCGCCCCGATGTCGCCGGCGGCGAGCTTTTCCACCGCGACGAGGTCCTTGCCCTGCATCCAGTTGACCGGGCCGAACCGCTCCGCGACGTCGCGCTGGCGGTTGTAATACGTACCGTCCGACGCGAACTCGCCGGAAAAGACCCGTAGCAGCGTGATCCGCCCGGCGTACGGGTCGGCGATCGTCTTGAACACGTATGCGACCGGCGTGTCGTCGCCGGGGGCGAGCTGGACCTCCTCCCCCGCCACGTTCTTCGCAAAGACCGGTGACGCCAACGGGCTGGGGACGAGCTCCACCAGCGCGCTCATGAGAGGCTGCACCGCCTGGTTGCGCCCTGCGGAACAGAAGACGAGCGGGAAGAGCTTGCGGGCCGCCACCGCTTTCGTGAGGCCGGCGACCAACTCGTCGTCCGCGAGCGTCCCCTCGGCGAAGAACTTCTCCAGCAGCGCCTCGTCCTGCTCGGCGACCATCTCGATGATCGCGTTGCGGGCCGCGACGGCCTCGTCCTTCAGCTCGGCAGGGACCGCGACCTCCTGCATCGCGCCGCTCTCGTCGGCCGGGAAGGTGTAGGCCTTGCCGCGCAGCAGGTCGACGACGCCGGAGAAGTGGGCCTCCTCGCCGATCGGGAGCTGAATCGGCAGCACCTCGCGCCCGAACCTCTTCTGCAGTTGCTGCAACGTGCGCGAGGCCGAGGCGCGCTCGCGGTCCATGCAGTTTGCCGCGAAGATCACGGGTTTGGAGGTCGCGGTGCAGACCTTCCAGATCTTGTCTGTCTGAACTTCCGGGCCTGCCACAGCGGAGACCAGCATGAGCGCCGCCTCCGCCACCTTGACTCCCTGGACGGCCTCCGTCGTGAAGATGGCATATCCGGGAGTGTCGATCAGGTTGAGCTTGCAGTCGCGGTGGTGGGCGTACGCCAACGCATCGGCGATCGTGATCTTCCGCTCGACCGCCTCCTCGTCGAAGTCGGTCACCGCGGTACCCTTGTCGACCTTGCCGAGCCGGTTGACCGCCTTGGCGTCGTACAGGATGGCGGAGATCAAGGTGGTCTTCCCGGTTGAGGAGTGACCGACGACCGCCACGTTTCTGATTCTTTCACTGGGGACTGGGTTTGCTGCCATGTTCAGCCGACCTCCCGTCGCACAGAGTCCGGGAAGTATATCCACCGGCCGGGGGAAACGGAAGCACCGAAATGCAAGAGCTCGGGGTTCGCAGGTCGGGAAGCGAAAGACGTGGTCCGTGGTCGGTGGTCCGTGGTCAGCAAAGACAGGAGTTCAGGCCTCGAGCCTTGAGGCCCAAAAGGCGGAAGAGACGGGGAAAGGGGAAACTGTTCCGGTTCGTCTCAACCGAGCGCCAGCTCGCATCCCGTGAGGCGCCGGTACGCTTCGAGGTAAAGCGCTCGGGTCCGGGCAACGACTTCGGGCGGGAGCATCGGGGCGGGCGGCCGCTTGTCCCAGCCGCAGCCCTCGAGCCAGTCGCGAACGAACTGCTTGTCGAACGACGGCGGGCTGGTTCCGGGCCGGTAGAGGTCGGCAGGCCAGAAGCGCGACGAGTCCGGCGTCAGTGCCTCGTCGGCCCAGACCAGTTTGCCCTCATCGTCGAGCCCGAACTCGAACTTGGTATCGGCGATGATGATGCCGCGGGCCTCGGCGATCTGGGCCGCCCTCCGGTAGAGTTCGAGCGAGACGGTGCGGAGCTGATCGGCGACCTCGCCGCCGACGAGGCGGACGACCTCGTCGAACGGAATGTTCTCGTCGTGGCCGACCTCGGCCTTGGTGGAGGGGGTGAAGACCGGCGCGGGGAGGCGGTCCGCCTGTCGCAGGCCCGGCGGCAGCGAGACTCCGCACACGCTGCCGCGCGCCTGGTACTCTTTCCACCCGGAGCCGGCGATGAACCCGCGTACGACACACTCGACGGGAGCGATGCGGACCGCCGTCGCCAGGCAAGCGCGGCCATCGAGCAGCACCTCCCCGGAAAACGGTTGCGGAAAGTCCGCGAGCCGGGTCGCGACGAGATGGTTGGGGACGACGTCCGCAAGCCTCTCGAACCAGAAGTTCGAGAGCTGGGTCAGGACGACGCCCTTTCCGGGAACGCCAGGATCGAGCACGGCATCGAAGGCGCTGATGCGGTCGCTCGCGACGATGACCAGCCGCTCACCGTCCGCCTGGTAGACGTCGCGCACCTTACCGCGCCGGAGTAGCCGTCCGGGGAAGAGCGGGGCGGACGGAAATGGCGCGGGCATCCACCGTGCGGGGCAGCAACTCCTTGACCTGGCCGGCATCGCCGGATGTGATGGCGGCCCGCAGCACCTTGATCGCGTTGCGCACGCGGGTGCGCACCGCCCGGTTGCGGTTGCGGCGGACCTCGTTCTGACGACGACGTTTCAGTCCCGACTTGATCCTCTTTGCCATGAAATCTCCCTTGAATCCCTTCGACTTCGACTCACTTCACCTTGACCCCGAGGGCAGCAAGGCGGGAGCGTGCCAGCTCCGCCTCCTTGGTGCCCGGGTGTTCGTAGAGCACGTACTGCAGGTTGATCACCGCCTGCGATCGGTCGCCGAGCTCGAGATAGGCGAGACCCTTCTTGAGCAGCGCCGCGGCCGCCTTGTCGGACGTCTTGTAAGTGTTGATCAGCTGGGTGAAGGCGTCGATCGCCTCCTTGAACTGCTTCTTCGAGTAGTAGCACTCGCCGATCCAGTAGAGCGCGTTGTCGGCGAGGTCGGTCGTCGGGTAACGTTTGGCGTATTCGGAGAAACCCTGGATCGCGAGGTCGAAGTTGCCGCGCAGGTAGTCTTCATACGCGGCGTTGTAGAGCTGCGCCGGTTGCAGGGCTGCGGCGGGTTGAGCGGGGATCTGGCCGGCGGCGGGCGCGGTGCCTGGCGGGCCCGGCTGGGTGGGCGGTGGCGTCGAGGCCGCAGCGGCGGCCAGCTTGTCGCGCGTCGCGGCCAGCTCCGCGGAGAGTGAGCCAAAGCGTTGGTTGGTCGCGTCGAGGTTCGACTGCAACGCCTGGATCTGGTCGCGCAGCTGCCGCAGCTCGAGCTGGATATCCGCGTTGGACTTGAGGACCTCGGTGTTCTGGTCCGAGAGCTTCGTGCTCATCGCTTGCAGGTCCTGCTTCCCGGAGGACTGCTTGCCGAGGTTCTCGACCTGGCGCGAGACGTCGGTTATCTCGCGGTGCAGGAGCGTGATGTCGCCGCTGGAGACGCACCCCGCTGCGCCAACGGCCAAGCAGGAAACCATCAGCCATCGCATACCCCACCCCCTCATCGTGCCGTGATCACGAAGTGCGCTCGCCGGTTCTGCGACCAGCAGCTCTCGTTGTGACATGTTGCGAACGGCTTCTCCTCCCCGTAGCTGATGGTCGTGATCTGACCTGCGCCGACGCCCAACGACACCAGGTAGTCCTTGGCGGCGTTGGCGCGGCGCCAGCCGAGCGCGAGATTGTACTCCTCCGTGTTGCGTTCGTCACAGTGGCCCTCGATCGTGAGCTTGACCGTGGGGTGCTCCTTGAGCCAGGCGGCGTCGGCGGCGAGGGCGTCGCGCGCGTCGGGGCGCAGCGCGGACTTACTGGTGTCGAAGAACGCGTCCTTCAGGTACCCGGCCTTGTTCAGCTGCTCGAGGTCGGCGGGGAGCTCGCTGGTCCTGATCCCGCTCTCGGGGTTCTCGGCGGGGCTGAGGCGAGGCTCGGGCGTAACGGTCGTCGTGCCGGTGCCCGGGGCTTCCTGGGCGGGCGCAGCTACAGCCGGAGCCGGGACGCTCTGGGGTTCGGGCGCGACTACAGCCTGGTGGTGAGCGCACGCCGCCGCGAGCAGGAGAACACCGAGTAGAACGGGACCTAAGGCCTTGCTATTCCAGAGAGTAGACACAACGCCTCCTTTCGACGAGCGGACTGTACACCAAGCGCCGTGGGCTTGCCAACCCGTCTCACTGAACCTGGGCAACCCAGGCCGGCTGGATGTTGTTCCCCTTGTCCGTGATCTGCCGTGGCCTGCCGGCCGGGTCCGTGATGAAGATCTGCCGTGTGCCCGTACGGTCGGACACGAATGCGAGGACGGTGCCGTCCGGCGACCAACACGGCGACTCGTTGTTGCCGGGGCCGGGGATGATGGTGCGTGCGTTCGTCCTCAGGTCGAGGATCGCGATCTGGAAACGGTCGCCGATCAACGTCGTGTAGGCGATCTTGACGCCGTCCGGGGCCCAGGCAGCCTCGTCGGCGTAGGTGTCGTCGAAGGTGAGCCGGCGGACGTTCGTCCCCTCGGCGTCCATGACGTAGAGCTGAGGGGAGCCGCCCGCGTTCGACGTAAACGCGATCTGCCGGCCGCTCGGCGACCACGCGGGTTGCGTGCTGATCCCGAGGGTGTGGGTCAGGCGCATTGGCGTTCCGCCATCGACCGGCACGACGTAAATGTCGGTTACGCCGGCCGCTCCTGCCGCGAAGGCGACGGTTTTCCCGTCAGGCGAGAAGTTGGGGGACGAGTTGACTCCGGGGAGCGTCGAGAGCGTCTTCAGGTACCCCTGAGTCGGGCGGAGGGCGAACAGCTGCGGCGGCCCGCGGAGGAAGCTCGTGAACGCGAGCCATTCACCGTCGGGCGACCACGCCGGAGAGAGCGCGATCGACCGATAGGTCGTGAGCTGCTGCGCCTCGGTCCCGTCCCAGCGCATCACCCACAGCTCCTTGGCGCCGGTGCGGTCGGACACGAACGCGATGCGGGAGAGGAACGGGCCCGGCCGGCCGGTGAACAGATGGACCAGTTCGTTCGCCAGCGTGTGGGCCATCGTCGCCGCCAGGCTCACGGTGCCCTGGATGCGACGCGAGAAGGCGACCTCGCCCGAGGTGAGGTCCCAGAGGCGGGTTTCGAGAACGAGCTGGTTGCCGGCGCCGGCGAAGCTGCCGTCGAGAAGGAACTGGGCGCCCACCGCGCGCCAGCGCTGGCGGGTCAGAGTTGGGTTGGTTGGGTCGATGACGACGAGCTTGGCGTTCTCCGCCGGGACGACGCCGACCACGGCGGTCTCGTCGAGATCCTTCCGGAGGGTCGCGAGGAGGAGCGCCGCCGCCGCCGGATCGGTTCCCGGGCGGGACGTGAACTCCGGGACGGCGATCATCACCCGGGACAAGCCGGGGTTGGTGACCTTGAGGTAAACCTCGTCCTGGGCGAGGGCGAACTGCCCCACCCCCAGTGCGACCGCGAACAATGCCAGGGTCCTGTTCTTCAAGGGCCAAACTCCAGGTGCAACGTCAGCTCCGTCCCCCCGAACCCTTCCGGGAGTGGCGGGAACGGTGCCGCAGCATACACCGCCCGCAACGCCGCCCGGTCAAACGCCGGCGAGGCGCTCGCGGATTCCAGACCGGTCTCGGCGAGGCGGCCGGAGCGCTCGATCACGCAGCGGACCTGGCACACCGTTCCGGCGGAGGCGGGAGGCCGGAACCAGTTGCGCTCGATGAGCGCCAGCACGCGGTTGAGGTAGTAGGAGAACGGGAACGGCTCCTCGCCGGCGCCTCCCGCCCCGAGCGCGATGCCTCCGGACGCCGAAGCGATTGGGTTGGAGCCGCCCGGCGCGGCGCCGGGGGCGGCGGCGGGCGGGGCACCGGGCGCCTCCTCTGCGACAGCCGCCGGCGGCGGGATGGGCGCGCGCCGGGCCGCCTCGCCATTGGGAACGACGTGCCGGGGGACCGGTTTCGCAGGCCTGGCGGGCCTGGCCTTCGCCGGGGCCTGGGGCTTCGTTGGGGCCGCGGCGCGGGTGGGCGCCGTCCGGCCGCGAGCGACTCCCGGGAGCGGGGCGGCCATGATGCGCACCTGGACGCTGGGAAGCATGAGGGCGCGGCGGTGGTGGGTCGGGGAAAGGAGCAGGACCCCGGCCACGGCGAGGTGGATGGCGACGGCCCCGGCGACGGCCCAGCGCCAGGGCAGGTCGAGGCGTGCGCGTTGTTCGAGCTCGCTGGAGACCGGGTCGTTCATCGCTTCTCGGGGGGGGCGGTGACCATCCCGATCTCCTCCACGCCAATCCGGTTCAGCGTCGCCAGGACGTCGACGACGAAGCCGTATGGGAGGCGTTGGTCGCCCTTGAGGTAGACCGGGCGCGGGCCGCCGGCCAGCAGCGGGCCGAGTTTGGCGGCGAGGAGACTGGGGTGCACCGGCTGGTCTCCGACCAGCACGAGTTGGTCGCGGGTGAGGGTGAGGACGATCGGCTCGGAGCCCTTGTGCGCGAGGGGGCTCGCCGCCTCGCGGGGGAGTTGGACCTGTAGGCCCTGGACCAGCATCGGCGCGGTTACGATGAAAATGATGAGCAGGACCAGCATCACGTCGACGAGGGGCGTGATATTGATCTCCGCCATGGTCTCGAACTCCTCGGATGAACTCTTGAACGCCATTTTCCCCCCCTCTCGGCCCGGCCACATGCCGGCGTCTACGTAAACGTCCGCTCGGTGAGGTTGAGGAACTCGAGCAGGAAGTCCTCCATCAGCCCGCGTTGCCGGCGCAACGCCCCGAGGAAGGCGTTGTACGCAATGACCGCGGGGATCGCCGCCGCGAGGCCGGCGGCGGTGTTGACGAGAGACTCGGCGATCCCGGGCGCCACCGTCACGATCGAAGTGGAACCGGAGGCGGCGATCGCGTGGAAGGTCGTCATGATCCCCCATACCGTCCCGAACAGTCCGATGAACGGCGTCGCCGACGCGGTCGTGGCCATGAACGGAAGGTAGCGCAAGAGCTTGGCCCCCTCGACCCCGATCGCCCGTTGCAGGGCGCGCTCCACCGCGGCCAGGCTCTTGATCTGCCCGGAGGTCTGGCCGGCTCGCTCCATCACGCGGACCTGGGCCTCGAGTTCGAGGTAGCCGGAGCGGAACACGCCCGCGAGCGGTGCCCCGGGGCTCTTGTTGGCCGCGGTCTGAACGTCGGCGAGGCGGGTGGCGCGACGGAACTCCTCGATGAACGAGCGGTTCTCGGCGTCCGCGCGCCGGAGCTGAACGAGCTTGAGCAACATCAGGGTCCACGAGAACAGCGAAAACACGGCCAGAACGCCGAGCACCGACTTGGCCACCGGGCCGGTGGCGGCAAACGCTTGCGCGATTTCGTTCATGGGGAGGATTCTACGCGGGCGGGACCGCCCCGCCAAACCGCCGGCGCCGGACGACCATGGTGCCCGCCAGGAGATCGTGCAAACTCTTGCGGTCCCTGCGGAACAGCACGAGGAGGAACCCGAGCCCGAGTGTGAGGACCGTTACCAGGCCGGCTGCCAGCCGGAGGAGCGCCCGGCCGTAGCCGATCGGAATGCGCTGGCGCCAGTCGAGCAGGCGAAGCCCACAGAACTTCATTCCCGGCGTGCCGCCGCGCCGTGCCCAGCCGTGCACGACGAAGTAGAACGCATACACGAGCCACAGCGCACCGCACGCCCCGGCCAATACGGACTTGGCCTCCAGGCTTGGAGGCAGAGTGTCCGCCGGGAGCAGGTAGCGCTCCACGGCCAGCGTCGCGAGCAGCGGCGCGAACGGCACGAGAGAACCGAGAGCGAGGAGGACGGCATCGGCCCCGACCGCCAGCACCCGCCAGCCGAATCCGGCCGGCCTGGCGTCCGTCAGGCCGGAGGAAAAGCCGTCCCCGCTACCGTCCTCTCCGGTCCGGGACCGCGCCGGCGGCGCGTCGGCTGGTTCGATGCTGCCGCGCAGGGAGCCGAAGCGGACGGCGTCGCCGGCTGTCACGACGCACGGCGTCAACACCCGCTCGCCGTTGAGGTAGGTGCCGTTGGAGGACCCGAGGTCCTCGAGCACCAGCGCAGCGTCCCGGATGACGAACGCCGCGTGCAGCCGTGAGACCGTGTCCTCCCGCAGACGGATGTCGCACGAGCGGCTGCGGCCGATGACGACCTTCTCGCTGTCGAGAGCGAATATCGTCTCGCCCAGCCGGAGGCGCAGGCGGGCGGGCTCAGAAGGGCGAGATTCCACCACGCTCGTTGTGGATGAGCCACAGCCCCGAGTAGGCGCGCAGCAGGCGGAAACGGCAGCGGTAGAGCTGCTCGAGGTGGTTGGTGTCGCCGCGGTAGAGTGCGTCGTCCACCAGCCAGCCGAAGCGGCGGTCGATCTCCGAGGCGCGCTGGAGCGACTGCGAACCGCGTTCGAGCGTCTCGGCGAGGTGGTCGGAGCCCCTGCGGTGCAGCCGGTCGATCTCGCGCGCCTCCTCGTCCATGCGGATCCGCAGCGCCGCGGCCTGCACGAGCAGGCGTGCTCGCTCGTACCCGATCGAGGCGGAGGGCGGCTGTCCGTCGAGGAGCCTCCGGCACGCCTCGACCTCGCACGCCTCGAGCCTGAGGGATGCGAGCTCCTTGGCGGTCACCGTTTCAGCGGCGGGACGGTCGTCCCCTACGAGTTCGAGGGCGAAGAGGATCTTGCTCACGTATTCCTGCAGCAGCCCGTCCGCCTGGAACGGAGAAACCGGGACCTCGCCCGCTGCGGCCGCGGGATCGGGTTCCCCGGCGGATGGCGGTGCGGCCTCGGCCTCGACCGGGGCGGGGAAGATCCCACCGAACTGGGTGACGTCGAACTGTTCGAGGATCCGGTTGAGCGCCATCCTGAGCTTGAGGGCGTCGTCGCGGCGGAGGTTCTCGGTCTGCTTGCCGTGATCG
>NCBR01000006.1 GCA_002279285.1 Acidobacteria bacterium 37-71-11 | reverse complement strand
TGACGAGCGCCTCGGGATAGCCGGGGCGGAGCTCGAGGGCGCTGCGGAACGCCTCCTCCGCCTCCCTGATGCGGTTGATCTCCATCAGCGCGGCGCCGAAGTTGAGATGGGCCGTAGCCGATGTCGGGTTGCCGTGGACCTGCCGCCGGCAACGTTCGACCCGGTCGGGTGCGGTGGTTTCACTGTGGTTCACGTTCGTCCTCCTCTTGTCGCACACGCGTTCAGCGCTGTGGCCACATTGGCGGCGGCGCCGCACCGGTTGCGGGCCGCAACCAGGCGGGCCACGCCCACCAGGGCGTCGTGGAGCCCCGGGTCGGCGGTCAGGCGCAGCAACTCCGGCAGCAGCGGGAGCAGCAGGTCCGGGTTCTCCTCGGCGATCGCCCGCAACACTTCGGGGGCGGTGAGCGCGTGGGTGCCGGACTCGTCGTTCATCGCCCAGAGCAGCCGCTTCGCCATCTCCTGCACGAGCTCCGGGTGGTGGCGGCTGGCGGCGGCAATCGCTCGCCCCGCGGCCGCCCGGATCTCGGGCTCTGGGCGGTAGGCGAGGGCGAGCAGGTGGCGCAGCGTGCGGCGGTCCGCCGCAGCCAGAGCGGCGAGGTCGTCGAGCCGCCCCTGGCGGACGGCGTCAGAGACCCGCTCGCGCGCGCTCATCGCTGACCTCCGCTCGCCGCCCGCACCATCGCGGGCGCCCACTCGGGCACGCCGGCAGCGTGGATGTGGGTGTAGCAGGCGAGGGTCTTGGCGACTTGAATGCCGTCCCGACCGCCGCCGATCCCGACGCCCCGGTTGATCGCAAGGGCCGTCGGCACCGTGTCGGCGCCCCGGGTGATGCGCGAGTAGTGGAACTCGTGGCCGCGGACAGCGCTGCCGTCACCCAGGAACGGGTTGGGCGTGTCGACACGGGCGGCGACGTAGCCGTGCCCCTGGGGCCGGCCGGTCTGCTCGACGGAGACGGGGATCGCGCCCACCATGGGATGGGCGACACCCCCGACCACGAGCTCGCGCGCGAGGTACATGAGCCCGCCGCACTCGGCCCACACCGGCAGGCCGGCGGCGATGCGGCGGCCGAGCGCCTCGCGGAACCCCCGGTTTCCTGCCAACCGGGCGGCGTGGACCTCAGGGAAGCCGCCGCCGAGGTAGAGCGCGTCTACGTCGGGGAGCGCGGTATCGGCGAGGGGGGAGACGAACACCAGCTCGGCCCCCGCCCGCTCGAGTTCCTCGAGATTTTCCGGGTAGTAGAAGGAGAAGGCGACATCGCGGGCGACGCCGATGCGCGCCTTGGTTCCGGAGGAGGTCGATGCCGGCACCGCCGGTGGCGCCTCGATCCCGGGTGCCTCGCCGGCCAAAGCGAGCAACGCGTCGAGGTCCACGTTTTCGGCGACGAGATCGGCGGCGCGTTCCAGGATCTCTTCGGACCTGGGGTGTTCGGCCACCGGGACCAAGCCCAGGTGCCGGCTCGGCAGCTCCAGCGTCTCCTGCGCCGGTACGGCCCCGAGCACCGGCACGTCGGTCGTCTGCTGAATCGCCTCGCGGATCACGGCCTCGTGCCGGCGGCTGGCAACGCGGTTGATGATCACCGCGGCGAGGTTGAGCTTGGGGTCCATGACCTGGCAGCCGAGGATCTGGGCCGCAACGGTGCGGGTGACCTTGGCGGCGTTGACCACCAGTACCACTGGCGTGCCGGTCAACCTGGCGAGCTGGGCCGTGGAGTGGGAACCTTCGGCGTCCATGCCGTCGAACAGGCCGCGGTTCCCCTCGACGACCGCGATGTCGGCCCGGCCGGCGGCGCGCGCGAGCGCGGCCAGGATCGCCGAGGCCGGCATCAGGAACGTGTCGAGGTTGCGCGCGGCGGTCCCGGCCGCGGCGGTCAACCAGGCGGCGGATATCAGCGTCTTGCCGGTATCCCCGGCCAGCCCGGCCACTACCAGGCGTGCCAGCGTCGTTTGCGCGGCCGGGGTCTGCATTCGGCTACACCATTTCGACGAAGCCGCAGGGACACTCGTCGGCGCACTTCTTGCAGCCGTCGCACACCTCGATCTTGACCTTGAAGAAGTGCCCGAGGACAGGATCCGACACCTTGGTGAAGCAGTTGGACTGGCAGTACATCCAGCACTTCTCGCAGCCGAAGCACTTGCCGCACGAGAAGCAGCGGGTGACCTCCGCCAGTGCCTGTTCGGCGGTGATCCCGAGGTCCACCTCGTCCATGGGGTGGGCGAGGCGTTCCGCCGGCGCCAGGACCGGGCGCTCGGCGCGAGGCTTGGCGTCGTACTGGTCCATCTTGATCCTCTCGGGACCCACGACGGGCAGCGCGAGCGGCGCCTTGGGCTCAAGGCCGCGCAGCGCGGCGTGGATGCCCTCGGCGGCTTTGCGCCCCTGACCGATCGAGATCGTCGCCAGCCCGAGGCCGAGCGAGTCGCCGCCCGACCAGACGCCGTCGATTCCGGTGCGGCCCCACTCGTCGGCCGAGATCCACGAACCCTTGACGCCGATCTCGCCGAGCGTGGCCCAGTCCGGCTCCTGGCTCACCGCCGTGAGGATCGTGTCCACCGGCAGTTCGTAGGTGTCGCCCTCGACGGGCACCGGCCGTCGCCGTCCCGAGGCGTCAGGCTCGCCGAGTTGCATACGCTGCACGACCAGGGCGCGCAGCGAGCCGTCCTCGTTACGCAGCACGCGCAGCGGCGCGGCGAGGTACTCGATCTTGACGCCTTCCTCGAGGGCCTCGTCGATCTCGCGGTCGATCGCCGGCATCTCCGCCCGGGTGCGGCGGTACAGGATCGTCACCTCGGCGCCCAGCCGCCGCGACATCGAGGCGGAGTCGGACGAAAGGCGCAGCGAGACGCGGGCGGCGTCGACCGCGGTGTCGCCGCCGCCGATCACCACCACTCTTGCGCCGATGGCCACCTTACCGTCGGAGTTCGCCTTGTTGAGGAACTCGGTGCCGGTGTACACGCCCGGGCCTTCCTCGCCGGGGAGGCCGAGCTTCTTGCCCTGGTGCGCGCCGATGGCGACGAACACCGCCGAGAACTGCTCGTGCAGCTGCGCCAGGGTGATCTCCTTGCCGATCGTCACGCTGCACCGGATCTCGACGCCCAGGTCGGCGATCTTCTTGATCTCGGCGTCGAGGGTGGTGCGCGGTAGGCGGTACTCGGGGATGCCGTAGCGCAACATGCCGCCGGGCTTCGGCAAGCTCTCGAAGACCACGACCGGGTAGCCGCGGCGCGCCAGCTGATACGCACAAGAGAGTCCGGCAGGGCCGGCGCCGATGACGGCCACTCGCTCGGCGAACGGGCCGCCGGCGTCGAGCGTTGGGAGCGCCAGGTTGTGGCTGATCCCCCAGTCGCCGAGGGCGCGCTCGATCGAGTTGATGGCTACCGCACCGTCTTTCTCCTTGCGGTTGCAGTGCGACTCGCAGGGGTGCGGGCACACCCTCCCCATCACGGCCGGGAACGGTGTGGTTTCGGCTTCGAGAAGCCACGCCTTGGTGTACGCCTGCTCGAGGCTCAGGCCCAGCTTCTCCCGCAGCGCGATGGTGGTCAGCCACCCGCGGATGTCGTTGCCGCTCGGGCAGTGACCGATGCACGGCGCCAGCTTCTCGACCTGTTGCGGCCGCAGGTTCGACACCTGGGTGGCGCCGCTGCCCCCGAGGCGGAGCGGGGGTTTCTTGGCCACCGACTTCAGTAAGCCCATCGTCGTCCTCTCATTTCGAGTATCGCCTCCGGGGCCGGAGAGGCCCCGGAGGGTCGTGCGCTGTGGCTTCAGGCCTTGTCCGGCGGCAGCGTGATGTAACTCCCGCCGAGGTACGAATAGATGCACCGGCCGGAGTCCATCAGTTGGCGGATCGCGTGCTTGCACAGTTCCTTGTCGCACTCGGCCGCGCCGAACTTCTCGATCATGGCCTTGGTGAGGTCCATGGCCTTGAGGCTCTTCTTGCCGTGGGTCTCCGTCACCAGTTGGAACATCGCCTCGGCAACTTGATCAACGCTGACGGACATTTGGTCCTCCTAGATCTGCCGCATGTGGACGGAGCGCCTGAAGGTCTCGCCGGCGTGCTTGAAATCGTCGATGTGGTACCTGCTGAACGGGATGCCGGTGACCCGGAAGAAGTTCGGCCAACCGATGCGATCGATCCACTCGCCCATGCGCTCGAACTTGCGAGCGTTTGCGGCATAGGCGTTCACGATGTTGCGGACCGCTTCCACCACCTCCGGCCAGCGAGGCGGGTTGTTGGGCAGGAACGGGATCGCGAGTTTGGAGAACTTGGGCTCGGTGCGGGCGTTGGAGACCTTGCCGCCGACCCAGATCGAGATGCCGTCGTTCTCTGCGTTCGCGATCTTCATCGCCGGGCAGACGGTGAAGCAGTTGCCGCAGTACATGCACTGCTCCTCGATGATTTCGACCGACTGCACGCCGTCCACCGTGGCCGGGCGTACCGCACCGGTCGGGCAGGAGGAGACGAGGCTCGGGACCTCGCACATCTTCGGCACGTCGCCGTGCTTGATCTTCGGGGCCTTGCGGTGGATGCCGAGGATGGCGATGTCGGAGCAGTGCACCGCGCCGCACATGTTGAGGCAGCAGGCGAACGCGATGCGCAGCTTGCCCGGCATGTCCATGTTGGCGAAGTGGGGGTAAAGGTCGTCCATCACCGACTTGACGACGCCCGAAGCGTCCGAGGCGGCGGAGTGGCAGTGCACCCAACCCTGGGTGTGGACGCAGTTGGAGATCGACGGGCCGATACCGCCCACCGGGAACCCCTCCTTGTGGAGCGCCTCGATCAAGGGGTCGATGTTGGCGGGGTCGCTCACGAGGAACTCGACGTTGTTGCGGCTCGTAAAGCGCAGGTAGCCGCCGGTGAAGCGGTCGGCGAGGTCGGCGAACATCCGGATCGTGACGATCGAGAGCAGGCGCGGGGACGCGGCGCGGACGGTGTAGAGCTTGTCGCCCGAGGCCGCGACGTGAACCATCACGCCGGGCTTGAGGATCTCGTGGTACCTCCACTGGCCGTAGTTCTTCTTCACGACCGGGGGCAGGAACTGCTCGTAGTTTGGCGGACCGATATCGGTTTTTCTGGGAGAGGCGGACATGGGCATGATCTCCTTTTCTAAGACTCAGGCCTCTTCTTCCACGGTGTCCTGGTAGAAGATGTAGGGGTTGGCGCGCGGCGCGGTGATCATCTCGGGGACGGGGTCGAGGCCGATCTGCTCGAGGAAGTTCCCGAGCCCGACGCGCTGGATGAACTCGCCCACCCGCTCGCGGTTCTTGCCGTGCTCGGCCCACAGGTCCCAGATGCGCGACAGCAACTCCTTGATGTCCTCGTAGGGCGGCTCCATCTTGATGAACGGCACGAACACGCTGGCCAGCAACGCGCCGCCGACGATCGGCGCCTTGGCGCCGATGAGGATCGCCGCGCCGCGGTCGTCGCCTGGGGCGAGCGCTTTCGGCATCGCGTTGATGCAGTGCATGCACTTCACGCAGTTGGCGTTGTCGATAGCGAGCGTGGCGCCGTCCCAGCGCATGCAGCCGGTGGGGCAGCGGTCGCACACGTCCTTCTGGATGTCGAGCTTGCCGCCGGCGGCGTACGCCTTGACCTGCTCGGCGTCCACCTTGATGTCGTCCCGCCAAACGCCGATGAACGACATGTCGGAACGCGCCACCGACGCCACGCAGTCGTTGGGACAGCCCGAGAACTTCAACTTGTACTTGTAGGGGAACGCCGGCCGGTGCAGCTCGTCTTGGTAGGTCTGCGTGAAGTCGTAGCAGGCGCCCATCGTGTCGTAGCACGCCCACTCGCAGCGCGCCTGGCCGACGCAGCAGCTCGGGGTGCGCATGTCGGAGCCCGAGCCGCCGAGGTCGAACCCGGCCGCGGTCAGCTCGGCGAAGACCGGCTCGAGTTCCTGAGTCTTGCACCCGAGCAGGACGATGTCGCCGGTCGACCCGTGCATGTTGGTGAGGCCGGAACCGTGCCGCTCCCAGATGTCGGTGATCGTCCTGAGCGCCTTCGAGGTGTAGAACCAGCCGGCCGGCTGGTTGATGCGCATCGTGTGGAACTCGGCCACGGCCGGGAACTCCTGCGGCACGTCCGAATAGCGCCCGATCACACCGCCGCCGTACCCCATGACGCCGACCAGACCGCCGTGCTTCCAGTGCCCGATCTTCTCCTCGTACGAGCGCTCGAGCACGCCGAGGAGGTCATCGGCCATGGCTGTGTCGGACTTCTTGATCTCCTTGACGAAGCTCGGCCACGGTCCACTCTCGAGCTCGTCCAACAGCGGCGTTTCTCTCTTCTTCCTCTCCTCACTCATGGCAGCTCCTTTCGGTGCCTGGATCTCTAACCGCAACCCGGCCAACGCCATCAAACTCGTTCAGGGCCTATCGGGAGGAACGCCCGAGTGTGGGTCGCCGAAATCCTGGCGGTACAAGACCAGACGACCCGCGATCGCGTGCTCCCCCGCAGCCCAACGCGGCTATTGGGTGTGCAACCCCTGTGCCAGCAAACGCCAGGCTGCAGTCAGCGCTTCAAAGCTTTTTCTTATAGCCGTTTATGAGGGCGAGCCAGACACGAGCCCGCGGTTGGTGGTGCCCTTGTTACTCGACCGTAACAAAGGTCCGACGGCCGGACAGCGCCGACCCGCACGGTTACAACTGGCGTGTGGGACGGTCGAGCGGCGTCGAAGGGCGGCCGCGGTCGCAGGTGGGCCACCCGTCACGGAGGCGTAACGAGGCCACGGGCGATCCCCTGCGCGCGTCGGCCGAAAGCGGTGGCATGGTCCATGCACTCCAGGGCGTCGGGGTGGGCTACGCGGCGGCACCCGCAGGGTTACGGCGGCGGACGGAACAGGGGGGGCGTCGCGTAAGTCCATGGAGTGCGCGGATCGAGAAGGGGGTGGCCGGGTTCGTGCGTCCGCCCGCCCTGCCCGGAGGCGTTACGGGACGCGCGGACATCTCGTTACTGGAAGGTGACCCCGGCGCCGGCCGGAGGGATGACGAGGGGGGGGCATGGCAGAGAAAACGGCGGTGAACCCGGGGGCGGCTCGAAGCCAGGAAGCCGGGGCGCCACGGCCGCCCGAGGCGCCGAAGTTGCTGCCTCACAAGCTCCTGGGGACTAGCTATTTCCTCGAGCGGCTGTATCCCGGGGACCGGGTCAAGCGTTTCCTCGAGATCTTCGGGGCAGTCCTCAAGTACACGAACTACGGACATCTGGTCGACACCTACGCCCGCGTCGGGGCGAAGTGCGCGAACTGCGCGTGCGCGTGCCAGATCTACCTTGCGACCAAGGACCCGCGCGACGTCCCCTGCTACCGGACCAACCTCCTCCTGGAGATCTATCGCCGGCACTTCACATTCCGCGGCATGGTCCAGAGCAAGGTCACCGGCGCCGTGTACCTCACCCAGGAGAAGATCAGCGAGCTGGCCGAATCGGTGTACCACTGCACCGGGTGCCGGCGGTGCTCGTTCGAATGCCCGATGGGGATCGACCACGGCCTGGTGACGCATCTGTCCCGCTACATCCTCTCGGAGATGGACATCACCCCGAAGGCCTTGGTGGTGGCCACGCGCGAACAGCTCGAGGGGAAAACCGGCAACACCTCGGCGATCCCGGTGGCGGCGCTCCTCGACACGCTCGACTTCCTCGCCGACGACATCAAGGACGAGAAAGGCGTGCGGGTCGAGTTCCCGGTGGACAAGGAAGGCCGGGAGTTCGTGTTCTTCCCGGCGGTGAGCGACTACCTGCTCGAGGCGGAGACCCTCAAGGGGATCGCCCTCACTTTTCACGCCGCCGGCGAGGCCGACCGCTGGACGATCGGCACCGGGTACTACGACGGCATCAACTACGGCCTCTTCTACAGCGACTGGTGCGCCGAGCGGATCGTCAACAAGGAGATCGACGAAACCCACCGGCTGAACGGCCGGAAGATCCTCATCGGGGAGTGCGGCCACGCCTCGCGCAGCGCCAAGGTGTTCGTGCCCTCGTTCGCCGGCGCCAAGGGCGCGGTGCCGGTGGTCAACATCATGGAGGTCACCATCGACATGCTGCGGCGGGGCAAGCTCAAGCTGGACCCCAACGTGATTACGGAGCGCGTCACGTACCACGATCCCTGCAACATCGCCCGCACCGGGTGGATCGTTGACCAGCCGCGCGAGATCCTCCGCGCCTTCTGCAAGAACTACGTGGACATGGAGCCGAAGGGCGAGAAGAACTACTGCTGCGGCGGGGGCGGCGGCACCGTGTCGGTGGACGAGATCCGCCGGTATCGCACGGGCGTTACGGGCAAGCTCAAGGCCGAGCAGATCCGCCGCACCGGGGCGACGTACGTCGTGGCCCCGTGTGCGAACTGCAAGAAGCAATTGCGCGAGGTCTGCGAGGACCACGGCCTCGAGGGCGTCCAGGTGGTCGGCCTGCATGATCTTCTCTACAAGGCGATTGTTCTCGGGGGTGGGGAGGGGAAGCCATGAACAGCTGGGTGGCATGGGCGCGAGGGCCGTTCCTCTACCTCGCCTTCAGCGTGCTCGCCGTGGGCGCACTGCGGCAGTGGGCGCTCGCCATCGGCGAACTCGCCCGCGCGCACAGGATGGCCGGAGATCAGAAGGTCCCGTGGCGATGGATGTTCAAGAAGAGCCTGGGGTGGATCGTGCCGGTGAACGCCCTGCGGGGAACCCGCATCCCCTTCACGATCGCCTCGGCGGTCTTCCACGCCGGCATGCTGGTGGTGCCGGTCTTTCTCGCCGGCCATGTGGCGTTGATCGAAAAAGGTATCGGGATCGGTTGGCCGACGCTACCGGCGGGCGCCGCCGACGCTCTCACGCTGGCCGCGCTCGCCGGCCTCGGTGTGCTCCTTCTCTACCGGCTGGTCGAACGGGCGGCGCGCTTCCTCAGCGGGCCGCAAGACTACCTGCTGCTCGTCCTCTGCATCACCGCGTTCCTGACCGGATACCTCGTGGCGCACCCCGACCGGAGCCCGCTGCCGTTCACGCTGATGTACCTCGCCCACCTGCTGAGCGCGGAGCTGATCCTGGTCCTGATCCCGTTTTCCAAGCTCGCCCACGCGCTGCTCTTCGCCTCGACGCGCATCGTCTGGGAGCTGGGATGGCACTTCGTTCCGGGTGGCGGCGACAAGGTGCGTGCGGCCCTTGGGAAGGCAGGTGAGCCGGTATGATCGAGAACCCCTGCATCCTGACCGACGTGACCAAGTGCATCGGCTGCGAGCAGTGCGTCGTCGCCTGCAAGAAGATCAACGACCTGCCAGCGAATGGCGCCCCGCCGAGGCCTGGGTCGACGCCCGACGGCCTGTCGGCGGATCGGTGGACCACGGTTATCCGCAAGCCCGACAACCACTTCGTGCGCAAGCAGTGCCGCCACTGCCTGGAGCCCGCCTGCGTGTCCGTGTGCCCGGTGGGGGCGATGCAGAAGACCCCCGAAGGGCCGGTGATCTACGACAAGAAGATCTGTCTCGGCTGCCGCTACTGCATGATGGCCTGCCCGTACGGCATCCCCCACTACGAGTGGGACTCGCCCAACCCGTCGGTGCGCAAGTGCATCCTCTGCTACCCATCGCTCAAGGCGGGCAAGATCGACAAGCCGGCGTGCGTGGCGGCGTGTCCCACGCAAGCGACGATCTTCGGCACGAGGGACGAGATGCTGGCCGAGGCCAGGAAGCGCCTGCGGGCGGAGCCGTCGAAGTACGTCCAGAAGGTCTGGGGCGAGAACCAGGTGGGCGGCACCTCGGTCCTCTACGTTTCGGACATCTCGCTCGACTTCCTCGCCTGGGGCGACGGGCGCGAACTCTCCGACAAGCCCCTCCCACCTCTCACCTGGGCGGTGCTGAAGGCGGTTCCGTTCGAGTTCGTGGGCATGGGTGTCATCATGGGTTCCCTCTACTGGATCATCGAGCGCCGCCGAAAGCTCATGGACGAGAAGGCCGCCGCCTGCACCTCCGGGGAGGACAACCATGGACAATAGGCGCCTGTTCCTCTTCAAGGGCCTGATGTGGATCCTCGCGGGGTTGGCGGCAGCCGTTGCGATCGTGCGCTTTTCCCTGGGCCTGGGCGTCTCAACCGCCCTGTCGGACACGACGCCGTGGGGCCTTTGGATCGGCTTCGACGTGATGGGCGGCGTGGCCCTGGCTGCGGGCGGCTTCGTCATGGCGGCGGTGGTGCACATCTTTCACCGCGACCGCTACCACGCCGCGGCGCGTCCCGCCATCCTCACGGCGTTCCTCGGCTACGGGGCCGTGGCGGTGGGGCTCCTGTTCGACCTCGGGCTGCCCTGGAACATCTGGCACGCCACGATCTACTGGAACATCCACTCGGCGCTCTTCGAGGTGGCGTGGTGCGTCATGCTCTACCTCACGGTGCTGGCGTTGGAAGTGACGCCGACGATCCTCGAGCGCACCCCCTTTCAGAAGACGTACCGGTTCTTCGTCAAGCTGGCGCTGCCGATCATGATCCTCGGGATCATGCTCTCGACGCTCCACCAGTCCTCCTTGGGGACCATGCTCCTCATCATGCCGTTCCGGGTCCACCCGCTGTGGTACAGCCACCTGCTGCCCGAACTCTTCTTCGTCTCCGCCATCTGCCTCGGGATCGTCATGGTGATGGTGGAATCCACGGTCACCAGCTGGCTGTACAGGCGAGAGCCCGAGATGGAGATGCTCGCCGGCCTGGCGCGCCTGGCGAGCATCGCCCTGGCCTGCTATTTCGTCATGAAGATGGGGGACCTGCTGCGTCAGGGCAAGCTGGCCATGGTGTTCGACGGCAGCTGGCTCGCCAACCTCTTCATCGCCGAGATGCTGCTGTCCACCGTCATCCCCATGGTCCTCCTGGCGCTTCCCGCGGTCCGCCGCTCGTTCACCGGCATGTGGTCGCTCGCCTGCTGCTCGGTGCTGGGGTTCGTGCTCGACCGCATCAACGCCTCGGGCCTGAGCCAGGTGTGGGCTACGCGCCGCTTCTACTTCCCGGCGTGGACCGAGTTCGCCATCAGCCTCGGCATCGTGGCGGCGTGCGTGCTGGTCTTCTTCTTCATCCAGGAACGGTTCCCGGTGGACCCGCACGGTCTGGCGCAGGTGGAAGCGGAGCGCAAGGCACTCGAGGCGGCGCCGCCGGCGTTCGCCCCGTTCGCCCAGGTGTGGTTGGGAGAGGGTTGGCGCAAGGCCGCCAAGGTGTACTCGTTCCTCTTCGTGCTGGCGCTCGCGTTCGGTCTCACCGCCGCGCCCAAGGCGGAGCCGGTTGTGAACACCCGCGCCGTCAGGGCAGTGGGCGCGAGCATCCTCCAGATCGGGCCCGGGCCGCGGTACGTCTACTTCGACCACAAGAAGCACCAGGACGAGGCGGGCGGCTCCAAGAGTTGCGCCCTCTGCCACCATCTTCACCAGAAGGGGGACGTGGGGACCCCCTGCGTGGTGTGCCACGAGAACATGTTCCTCCGCACGTCGATCTTCAACCATGAGGCCCACGTGGCGGACCTGCACGGCAACGCATCGTGCGTCCAGTGTCACGGAAAGAGCGAGCCGATCCGGGTGGCGCCCGCGAAGAAGTGCTCGCAGTGCCACGACAAGGACATGATGGCGGCCAACCCGGTCGTGAAGGTCTTCGATTCCAAGTGGGCCCCGTCCTACAAGGACGCCATGCACAAGATGTGCATCCCGTGCCACGTGGAGAAGGCCAAGGATGCCGCGCTCAAGTTGCCGAACCTGGGCCGTTGCGGCGCGTGCCACGACAGCGGCACGCAGGCGGAGAAAGCCTACACGGCGGAGTTTCCCGAAAAGACGGCCGCCGGCGAGCGATCCTGAGGCGCTCCGTCGAGACGCCTTTCCGTCTCGGCATCGAAGAGGTGCAGGGATTCGAGCTCAATCAAGAGCTTGACCGTCTCACCCGGGGTGGGGTGATGGTGCGGGTTGAGCTTGGCAACCAGCAGGTCGTCACCGACTCGGCCGTGAACGATCACCTCGCTGCCCAGCGGCTCCGCGATCTCGACCTCGACCTCGATCGCCGCAGTCTCGCCGCGTCCCTCTCGGTTCGCGTCGAGGATATTCTCGGGCCGCACGCCCACCACCACGCGCCGGCCCAAGTGCGTGTTGGTCACGGCACGCAACGTTGCCGGCACCGGAAGGTTGAACGTGGGTGTGGCGAGCGTTGCGCCGCCGTCCGTGATCGACGCGGCGACGAAGTTCATTGGCGGCGTACCGATGAAACCGGCCACGAAGACGGTCGCCGGCCGGTCGTACAGCTCCATCGGCGTCCCCACCTGTTTGAGGTCGCCGTCCTTGAAGACGGCCACCCGCTGTCCCATGGTCATCGCCTCGACCTGGTCGTGGGTCACGTAAATGGTCGTTGTCTGCAGGCGTTGCTGGAGCTTGGCGATCTCCGCCCTCATCTGGACGCGTTGCTTGGCATCCAGGTTTGACAGCGGTTCGTCGAAGAGAAACACCGCCGGCTGCCGTACGATCGCCCGCCCGACTGCGACCCGCTGGCGCTGACCACCGGACAACTCGCGCGGCTTGCGCTCGAGAAGGTGATCGATCCCGAGTAGCTGTGCCGCGTGGTTGACGAGTCTTTCGATCTCCGCCCGGGGTGCCCTGCGGATCTTGAGCCCGAACTCGAGGTTTTGGCGGACGGTCATGTGAGGGTAAAGAGCGTAGCTCTGGAACACCATGGCAATGTCGCGGTCCTTGGGGGGCAGGTCGTTCACGACCCGGTCGCCGATCGTGATCGTCCCGGCAGAGACCTCCTCGAGACCCGCGATCATCCGCAGGACCGTTGTCTTGCCGCAGCCGGACGGGCCCACGAGCACCATGAACTCATGCTCTTTGACCTCGAGGTCAAGATCCTTGATGACCACGGTCTTGCCAAAGCGTTTCTGCACCCCGATGAGCGTCACGCCCGCCATTCGCCGAGCCCCCTTGCGTTGTCCCGACAGCTGAAACGTTGAGCGTTGCGAACCGACGTCCGCGCGGTCCGGTGTCTCAGAGTCGTGTTGATGCTCCGGCTTGTCAAGGGCTTCTGGGAGGCGGTGGATGCCAGTGGCGCGAGTGGCTGCGGGGTTGGTGGAGGGATCGGATTGGCCGGCTCGTGTCAGTTCAACCAGCACGATGGCGCCAGGGACGCAAGGCGTCGCCGGTGTTACCATTTTCTCTGGAGCCTTGATCCTGGGAGGATAGACCGATGTCCTGGCGCCTTGTCGTCGCCGCTTGTGCGCTTCCTCTTGTGCTTGGCGGATGTGTGGTCACGCGTGCGGGCACGCTCACGGGAATCCCCGACGGTCCCGCGATCCCGGTGACGGTCGCGGTCAAAGAGGAGTCGGCGACGGTTCGCGGCACCAACCCAAAGACCGGAGAAGCGCTCGCCGGCGTCCTTCGGGTCGAGCACGCGGAGCGCCCCCCGGGGGGACTGGCGCGCGCTCCCGACGCCGGACCGGACATCGGGGTTGCGCCGGTACCCGGTGGGCCCGTCGTGATGGTGTTCGTGGGCCGGTTGGATGGGGACCGCGGCACCAGCTTGAAGTGCAAGCTCGAGGTCGAGCGGCGGCTGCGGCTGCGCGGCCGCGGCGTGTGCCGACTCGCGGACAGCGAGGCCAAGTTCCCGATCTACCGCCTGAGCTTCGACTGACGGGCCCGGTGGAGAAAACGCGGCCGGCGCATGGCCGCGCGCCGGCAGCCTACGGTGCCGCAGCCGGACGTTCGGCGCCCGCCGCCTGGCGGATCACCCCGACCAGCGTCACGGCTAGGGCCAGCGCCACCGGACCGATGAAGATCCCGAGCAGGCCGAACGCCGCGATGCCCCCGAACACGCCGAGGAACACCGCCAGGGTGGAAAGCTCCTCCGAGCGACGGATCAGCAGCGGCCGCAGAATGTTGTCGGCGAGGAACGAGGTCACCACCAAACCCCAGAGGAACAGGAAGACGGCCGGCCCGACCCGGTTCGCGCTCCAGAGGTAGATCGACCCCGGGAGCCACGCGATCGCGGTGCCGCCCACCGGCAGCAGCGACAGCACGCCCATCGCGGCACCCGCAAGGGCAGGGGACGGCAGCCCCGCGATCCACCAGCCGATCGCGCCGGATGCCCCCTGAACGACGGCGCACAGCAGCGACCCGCGGAAGATCGCCGCCAGCATCGCCTGCAGCGAACCGCTCAGCCGCCGGCGCCCGGCGGTGTCGGTTGGCAGCATGTCGAACACCGCGCCGGCCATCTCGCGCCCGTCCTTGAAGAGGAAGAAGAGGAGGAAGATGACCAACACGAACGTGAGCACCGCATCGAACGCCCCGAGCATCAGCCTGCCGCTGACCCTGGCCGCGGCTGCGGATGCCTTGGCGACGAAACCGGCTGCCAGTTTCTCGAAGTCCGGCTTCGAGATTCCAGCCCGGCTGCGGATGCCGTCGAGAGCGTCGGCCACCTTGGGGAGCGCCACGACATCCGAGAACGACCTAACGTGGAGGTCCGAGAGCTTGCTCGACACGCGGTTGGCGACGTCGATCGTTTGGCTTGCCAGGACGCCGACGAACAAGGCCGCCGGCAGCAGGACGAGGATGGCGACAGCGAGCGTGAGCAACGCCGCCGCCAGGTTCCGGCGCGCCGGCATCCTCCGCTCGAGGTAGCCCCACGGGCCCTGGAACGCCACGGCGAGGATGACCGCCCAGGCGATCGCGGCGAGAAACGGCGCGAGCACCCGGTAGCAGACGTACCCCACCCCAAGTGCCGCGAGCACGAGGAAGATGACCGTGTACAAGCGCGAGCCGTCGGTTCGCTCCATGGTGGTCCTCCAGTGGTAACGATCGAGTTTCGCATATCGCCTCGATGTTCGGCCAACTGGCGAGCGCGCGGCCACCGCGCCCCAGGGAGGCGCCGGCGTCTAGGCCTACGGCCCGAACGCGTCCTGGATGACCCGTTCCTGCTCCGCCAGGAAAATCCGGTGCGAGCCGGTGGCGGGGCTCGAGCTCTCGGGGCGGCCGACATAGGCGAGCGGCAGGCCGGGCGCGAGCGTTGCGAGGTGCGGCGCGACGAACCCCCACGCCCCCATGTTGGCCGGCTCCTCCTGGACCCAGCGCAGCTCCCGTACCGTCGGCAGCGCGGCGAGCAGCGCGCGGGCCTCCTCGGCCGGGAACGGCGACAGGCGCTCGACCCGGATCACGGCCGCTGCGCCCCCCTGCGCATGGCGGTGCGCCATCAGGTCGAACGCCACCTTGCCGCTGCACAGCAGCGCCCGCTCGGGAGCCTCCGGCGGCTCCGGGTCGGCGAGCACCGGCGCGAAGTCGCCGGCGAAGTCGGCGGCGCGGCTCTTTGCGGCTTCGGCGCGCAGCAGGCTCTTCGGCGTCATGACGACGAGGGGAACCGCGCGTTTCGCGTGCGCCTGGGTGCGCAGCAGGTGGTAGTACTGCGCCGCCGTGCTCGGCGCCGCCACCCGGAGGCGGTCGCCGGCGGCGAGCTGCAGGAAGCGCTCGAGGCGGGCGCTCGAGTGCTCCGGCCCCTGGCCCTCCGCGCCGTGGGGGAGCAGGAGCACGAGTTTGCTGCGCTGTCCCCACTTCTCCTCGGCGGCGGCGATGAAGGAGTCGATGATGATCTGAGCGCCGTTGGCGAAATCGCCGAACTGCGCCTCCCAGAGCACGAGCGCGTCGGGGCGCATCACCGAGTAGCCGTACTCGAAGCCGAGCGCCGCGTACTCGGAGAGCAGCGAGTCGTAGACGAGGAACGGCGCCTGGCCCGCCTCCAGGTGCTGCAGCGGCGTGTACTCCGCGCCGGTGTCCTGGTCCACGAGCACCGCGTGGCGCTGGGAGAACGTGCCGCGGCGGGAGTCCTGGCCCGCGAGGCGGACTGGAATCCCCTCCCGCAGGAGCGAGCCGAACGCCAGCATTTCGGCGGTCCCCCAGTCCACGCCTCCCTCGGCGAGCATCTGGCGGCGTTGGCCGAGCAGGCGGGCGAGCTTGGGGTGGACGCGGAAGCCGTCGGGGACGGCGGTGGCGCGCTCGGCGATCTCCCGGAGTGTGGAGAGCGGCACCGGCGGAGGCGGCGGCTCGGGCGCGGCGGCCGCCGTCCCCGGCGCCGCCGGGCCCAGGGCGGGCGGAGCGCTCTCGTGGGTGGCGGCGAACGCCGCCTCGAGGCGGTCCTGAAAGTCCTTGAGGGCCGCCTCGGCCTCGGCGAGGGTGAGGTCGCCGCGGTTGACCAGCCGCTCGGTGTAGAGCTTGCGCACGGACCGCCGGTCGCGGATCTTGGCGTACATGATCGGCTGCGTGAATGCGGGCTCGTCGGCCTCGTTGTGCCCCCACCGGCGGTAGCCGACCACGTCCACGACGACGTCCTTGGCGAACTCGCGCCGGAACGCCAGCGCCAGGTCCATGACGTGGACGCACGCTTCGGGGTCCTCGCCGTTGACGTGGAACACCGGCGCCTGGACCATCTTCGCCACGTCCGTGGCGTACACGGACGAGCGCGCGTCGGCCGGCGAGGTCGTGAACCCGATCCCGTTGTTGACGACGATGTGGACCGTGCCCCCGGTGCGGTAGCCGGACAACGCGCTCATGTTGAGCGTCTCGGCCACCACGCCCTGCCCCGCGAACGCGGCGTCGCCGTGGACGAGCACCGGGAGGACCTGCTCGTGGGCGGCGTCGCCGCGGACGTCCTGGAGCGCGCGCGCCATCCCCTCGACCACGGGATCCACGGCCTCGAGGTGGCTGGGGTTGGACGCCATCGTGATCCGCAGTTGGCCGCCGCCGGGGCCGGTGTAGGTCCCGGTGGCACCCAGGTGGTACTTGACGTCGCCCGTCCCCTCGCGGGAGAGCGGGTCGATGTTCCCCTCGAACTCGCGGAAGATCTTCTCGTAGCTCTTGCCGAGGATGTTGGCGAGCACGTTGAGGCGGCCGCGGTGGGCCATCCCGAGCACCACTTCGGCGATGCCGGCCTGCACCGCGCCGGCGAGCACGCGGTCCAGCATCGGGATGAGCGCCTCCAGCCCCTCGAGCGAGAAGCGCTTGTGGCCGATGTACTTGGTGTGCAGGAAGCGCTCGAACGCCTCGGCGGCGTTGAGCATCGCGAGGGCGCGGCGCTTGGCCGGCGCGTCGAGCCACGCGGCGGGGTCGGCGCCCTCGACCCGCTGCTGGATCCAGGCCTTCTGATCCGGCTCCTGGATGAACATGTACTCGACCCCGAGCGTGCCGCAGTAGGCCTCGCGCAAGATGCGGACGATCTCGCGCAGGCCCGCGCGCTCGCGGCCGCCCACGCCGCCGCTGTAGAACTCGCGGTCGAGGTCCCACAGGGTGAGGCCGTGGTGTTCGAGATCGAGCTCGGGGTGGGTCGGGATCTCGGTGGAGAGCGGGTTGAGGTGCGCCACGAGGTGGCCGCGCACCCGGTACATGTTGACCAGCCCGAGCACGCCGGCCTGCTTGCGCACCAGCGCGTCCACACTGTCATCGGAGAAGTAGGGGTTGGTGTCCGGCGCCAGGCGAACCGGCTCGTGCGGCACCGCCAGCGAGGTGAAGACCTGGTCGTAGAAACGGCCCTCGCCGGCGAGCAGCGCGGCGACGCGACCGAGGAATTCGGCGCTTGCCGCGCCCTGGATGACGCGGTGGTCGTAGGTGCAGGTCAGCGTGCACACCTTGCTCACGCCGAGACGGGCGAGCGCGGCGGGGTCGGCGAGCTGGTACTCGGCCGGGTATCCGATGGCGCCGGCTGCGACGATCAGGCTCTGGCCGGCCATCAGACGGGGCACCGACTGCGTCGTGCCCAGCATCCCCGGGTTGGTGAGGGAGACGGTGGTGTCGGCGAAGTCCTCGGGGACGAGCTGGCCTCCTTGAGCGCGGCGGATGAGCTCGTTGTAGGCCGCGAAGAACGTGGCGAACTCGAGGGTCTCCGCGTGCTTGATGCTCGGCACGACGAGGCCGCGGCTGCCGTCGCGGCGCTCGATGTCGACGGCGATGCCGAAGTTCACGTGCCCGGCCATGCGCCGGTGCGGCGCGCCCTCGACCTCGACGAAGATCGCGCGCATCCCCGGCATCTCGTCGAGGGCCGTAACCAGCGCCCACGCCAGCAGGTGCGTGTAGCTCACCTTGCCGCCGCTGAGCTCGGCGAGGTGCTGGTTCATCAGCCAGCGGTTCTCGTCGAGCAGGCGCACCGGGATCGTACGCACCGAGGTGGCGGTCGGAACGGTCAGGCTCGCCTGCATGTTCTCGACCAGGCGCCGAGCCGGCCCGACGATCGGCACCGTAGTCGGGAGCGGCGCAGGCTCCTGGGTGGGTGGGGCTGCCGCAGGTGCGCCGGTCGCGACTGCGGGCGGCGGCGCAGCGCGGCCGACGGCGGGGCGGTAGTCGGAGAAGAACTCGCGCCAGCTCTCGCTCACCGACTCGGGATGTTCCTTGAACTCGCGGAACATTTCGTCGATCAGCCAGACGTTGGGGCCGAACGACTCGGCGCTCCTGGACTCGTCGCTCATGGCCCTATGGTACGTCCTAAGGGCGGGAAGATACTCCCCCACCGGGCGCCCTAGCGGCAGCGGACGTGGACCTCGTGGAGCGCCGCCGGTCCCGCCGGCGGCGGGATCAGGTTGGACGCCTGCGTCACGCCGTCGAGCGTCACCTGCACGCCCGGCCGATCGCGCGGGTCGTCGGACCGCTCGATGACGATCCGGTACCGGTGGCCGCGGAACGGGCGGGTCATCTCCGCGCGGTTCCAGCCCGGGGGGAGACAGGGGTCGATCCGCAGCCCTTCCCACTCCGGCCGGACGCCGAGCACCCACTCCGCAACGATGCGGTGGAGCCATGCCGCCGAGCCGGTGTACCAGGTCCAGCCGCCGCGGCCGTAGTGAGGGGAGGCGGGGCCGTCCACATTGCCCGGGAGGACGTAGGGCTCCGCCCAGTAGCGGTCGGGGTCCTTGCCGGCCGGGTTGATCGCAGTGAGGAGCCGGCCCACCAAGTCGGCGTCGCGCACCTTGCACGCTGCGGCGATCGCCCAGGTCGCCGCGTGCGTGTAGACACCACCGTTCTCCCGCAGCCCCGGGGCGTACCGGGTGATGTACCCGATGGCGGGGATAGGCGCGTCGAACGCCGGAGCCAGGAGCAACGGCCCGGCCTCGGTGAGCAGGTGTTCCCGCACGGCCGCCATGCAGCGCGCCGCGCGCTCCGGGGGCGCCACATCGGCGAGCACGGCCCACGTCTGGGCGTTCAGAAAGATCCTTGCGACGCGGTCCTTGGCACTGCCCAGGAGCGACCCGTCGTCGAGCGTGGCGCGCAGGTACCACTCGCCGTCCCAGCCGTGCGCATTCACGGCCCTTACGAGCGCCTCCCGCCGCGCCGCGAACTCGGCGGCGAGGTCCTCTCTGCCGGCGTGCCGCCAGATCCCGGCCCATTCGACGAGCAGGCCGGCCAGGAAGTGCGCCAGCCACACGGACTCGCCGTGCTCCTCCAAGCCCACGGCGGAGAGGCCGTCGTTCCAGTCGCCCGCCCCAATGTACGGGAGACCGCGGGCGCTGGTGCGCGCGAAGACCCGCCGGAACGCGCTTAGGACGTGATCGGAGAGCGGGCGCGGTTCGGGGTCGTCGATGTACGGCGCCGAATCGGCGAGGACGTCGAGGGCGCCCGTCTCGCGCAGGTAGCTCGCGGTCACGAACGGCAGCCACAACAGGTCGTCGCTCATCGGCGTGACGTGACCCTGCTCGGACAGCGGGTGCCACCAGTGGTACACCGAACCGTCCGCGAACTGGTGCGCCGCGTGCAGGAGGATCTGCTCGCGGCAGCGGGCCGGCTCGATCGTGAGCCAGACCTGGGAGTCCTGCAGCTGGTCACGGAAGCCGTAGGCGCCGCTCTGCTGGTAGTAACCGCACCGGCCCCAGAGCCGGCTCGCGATCGCCTGATAGCGCAGCCAGTCGTTGGCGAGGAGGTCCACGGTGGGATCGGGGGTGCGCACGCGGTGGGCCGCGAGCCGGGCTCGCCACGCGGCCCGCGAATCGTCGAGAGAACGCTCGATGACCTCGGTCCGCGCCGTCCGTTCGAGCAGCACTTCGACCTCGCGACGGCTGGGCGCGACCGCGAGCGCATAGCCGAGGACGTGGTGGGCCCCGGGCGCGAGGGCGATCCGCGACCGCAGCGCCGCGATCGCGTCGCCGTGGCGCCCGAACTGGGGCGTCCACGTCTCCTCGCCCAGCGCTTGCGGTGAGCGCAGGTCGCAGTAGCGTCCCCAAAAGGCGGTCTTGTCGCCCTGAGCCGAATGCACCTCGTCCGTGCAGGCGAGCGCGGCGACGTAGGGGAAGTCGGTGTTCCAGTGCCCGTGCCGTCGCGACGGCACCTCCCACATATGGTTGCGGGCAAAGACCGCCCGGCGGGACGGCTCGAACTCGTTTTCGAGGAAGAGCTTGGTGAACTCTCGACGAGGCGAAGGCGCGACGCCGCAATTCCACTCGAGATAGGCGCAGATCTCGAGGTTTCTCGGTCGCTCCGTGAGGTTGGAAAGCTCGACGCGCCAGAACTCGACGGTGTCCGCGACGTGGACGAAGAGGGTCCACCGCGCCGCAATGCCGGCGGTTTCGCTCACGAAGGTCGTGTACCCGAGCCCGTGCCGGCATTCGAAGCTCTGGTACGGTGCCCATACCGGCGCGGGGGAAAGCGACCACACCGCACCCGAATCGGCATCCCGCATGTACAGGAACTTGCCGGACGAATCCTGGGTCAGATCCTGTTGCCAGCGGTTGACCACCGCGAGCTGCGAGTTGTCGATCCAGGTAAAGCCGCCTCCGGACTGGCTCACGACCAGGCCCAGGCGCGGGTTGGCGATCACGTTGACCCACGGCCGCGGCGTTCTCGGGTCCGTGATCCGGTACTCCGAGCCGTCGCTGGAGAACGCGCCGTAGCGGGTCGGACGCAAGTCGCCGGGCGATTCCGCGCCGGGGGGTTGCCCGGTCCGGGTCTTGGTGGTCATGGCGCGGCATCCTCCCCGTTTCAGCGACCCAAGGTGGCTGGAACCAGCCCGGCTGTAAACGGTTACATTACACCCCAGCAGCTGCGGCGAAGTCAATCGCGAAGCCGATGAAGCCGGGTTGGGACCCGCGTGCTATCGTGCCGTGACGGGCCGCGCCAGCCAGAGCCCGGCACCGCGAGGATCACATGCTCACGCCAGCGCCACGGCCCGGCCGTCCCCTGTTCCCAACGCGGTTCGCCTGGGGTGCGGCGACCTCGGCCTATCAGGTCGAGGGCTCGCCGCTGGCCGATGGCGCGGGCCCCTCGAACTGGCACAGGTTCACCCACTCGCCGGGCAGGGTGCTGACGGGCGAGACCGGCGACGTGGCGTGCGACCACTACCGGCGCTGGCGCGACGACGTGGCGCTGATGCGCGAGCTGGGCCTGACGGCGTACCGATTCAGCGTGTCCTGGAGCCGGGTCCTGCCGACGGGCGCCGGGGCGGTCAACCCCAAGGGGCTCGACTTCTACCGGCGGCTCGTGGACGCCCTGTGCGAGGCGGGGATCGCACCATTTGTCACGCTCTTCCATTGGGACCTGCCGGCGGCGCTCGACGACCGCGGCGGGTGGCTCAACCGCGACATCGCCGGGTGGTTCGCCGAGTACGCCGAGGTCATGTTCCGCGCCCTGGACGACCGGGTCGCGTGGTGGGCGACGCTCAACGAGCCGTGGGTCGTCTCCGACGGCGGCTACCTCCACGGCACTCTCGCCCCCGGCCACGCGAGCCCGTTCGAGGCGCCGATCGCCTCGCACAACCTGCTGCGGGCGCACGCGGCGGCGCTGCAGGCGTACCGCGCCGCGGGGCGGCACGAGATCGGGCTGGTCGTGAACCTCGAGCCGAAGTCGGCGTCGTCCTCCGATCCCGCGGACCTCGCCGCCGCGGCCCGCTCCGACGCGTACATGAACCGGCAGTTCCTCGACCCGGTCTTCCTCGGGGCATACCCGGACGACCTCGCCGAGGTTTTCGGCGAGGCGTGGCCGTCGTTCGCCGCCTCCGATCTCGCTGAAATCCGGCAGAAGATCGACTTCCTAGGGATCAACTACTATACCCGGGGCGTGATGCACCACGATCCTGCCGCCTGGCCGGTGTCGGCCGCCAAGGTGACCCAACCCGATTCCGTGTACACCGAGATGGAGTGGGAAGTCTATCCGCAGGGGCTCCGCGAAACGCTCTTGTGGGTTAGAGAGCGCTACGGCGACGTCCCAATCTACATCACGGAAAACGGCGCCGCGTTCCCCGACGGCGTCGCGACCGACGGCGCCGTATCCGACTCTCTGCGGACCGCCTACCTTCGCGATCACCTGCTGGCGGCCCACGCCGCCATGCAGGGTGGCGTGGACCTACGCGGTTACTTCGTCTGGTCCCTGCTCGACAATTTCGAGTGGAATCACGGCACGTCCAAGCGTTTCGGCATCGTGCACGTGGATTTTGCCACCCAGCAACGCACGCCAAAGGACAGCGCGCGCTTCTACGCCGAAGTGATCCGGACGAACGGCGCCGTCATTGGAGTATCGGAGGGCTGAACGACGGCGGGGCTCAGGGCAACGGCCGGCGCTGAGCGAGGAGCCAAGCGGGCAGCTCCATCTCGCCGTACGCGCGCTCCCAGCAGCCGTGCCCGACGCCGCCGTCGTGGCGTGCCCGCGCGTACCCGCACACGGGGACGACCGCGGCCCACAGCTCCAAATGGCGAGCGCCCAGCACCCAGGCGCCATGGCCGCCTTGCGAGAGTCCGGTGAGGAGGAGGCGCGCGGGGTCCACGTTTTACTCGCGGCGCGCGAGCGCGACCATCTGCACCAGCTCGAGGTCGTACCGCTCCCACTCGGTGTCCTGGGACGGCTTCTGGGGGATGATCACGATGAACGGCCAGAGGTCGGGGTTCCACACGAGTTCCCGCGGCAGGCCCTGGGCGAGCTGACGGCTGCCGTCGGTACCGCTCTCGCCGCTTCCGTGCAGGAAGAGGATCAGAGGCCACGCCCGGGAAGGATCGTACGCTCGCGGCACGTAGACGGCGTACTTGAACTCGCGCCCCTCGTGCTCGATCGATCGGAAGAGAAATCCGGTAGGCGCGTCCGACCCTCCCGGCGCGGCAGCCCCCGCCGACGCGGCGGCCAACGCGAACGCGACCGGAGCAACAACCGCCTTCATGGGCATCGCTTCCCCTTGTCGTCGCGCCCGGAGTCCTGGATCGTCGCAGCGCCTTGCGGGCGGATCACGACGTCGGCGGGCAGCGATCGCACGATCAGCTCTCCCGAAGGTGAAACGACAAGGGGTGTCCCGTCGACCGTGGCGACGTGCGGCCCGGGTGGCAGCGGCGGCCGCAACGCGATCCCTCCCGACGGCACCCGCAGCCCCGCCTCGACCCGAACGCGCACGACGCCGGCTTCGCGGCTCATCGTGAACGACAGCTCTCCATATGGCGTGCGAAGCCGCCGGATCCGGATCCCTTCGCCCGTGAGCCATTGCGCCGGGACGCCGGCGCCGAGGACCAACGCCCCGTCGCCGTCCCGCTCGTACGCCAGCATGTCGAGGAACGAGCGAATGAAGTCGGAACCCACCCAGGCGTGTGGGAGATCCCCGAGGAATCTCGCCTTCTCCCGGTCGTGCCAGACGATCTCGGGCCACTGCTCCCAGCCGGCCGGCATCCTGTCGGCCATCAGCCAACCGGCGAGCTGCGCTGCCCGCTCCCTCCAGCCGAGGCGGACGAACGCGCCGACGTTGCGCCACTCGTACGGCGTGTACGCCTGCCACGGCGACGTGCCGCCGAAGCGGTCCTGAACCTCGCGCCAGTAGCGCTCGTAGGTCGCCTCGAGCGCCGCGCGCGGCAGGTCGGCGTCAGCACCCGTCGGCCAGAAAGCGACGGTCGTGGACGTCGGGTCGAAGTCGCCGAGCTCGGCGCACCCCGGCACGTAGGCGAGTTTCCCGGCTTCTCGGACGTGGGCGACGGAGGCCACGAGGTCGCGCCGGAAGGCGACCGCGATCACAGACCAACGAGCGGCGTCGTCCGGGTGGCCGAGGGCGCGCGCGAGCCACACCGCGTCCTCCAGCCCCCGGAGCGCCCAAAAGTCGTCCCAGTACGAGTGCATAGGCTTCGCGGAGTACCCCTCGTGCGAGATCGACGCCGGCAGCAGCCCGAAGAACGCAAGCTTCCCGGGCGAGCGGTACGCATCGGTGCGGGACTCCTGCCGGAGCTGGTCGATGTAGGTCGTCGCCGCCGCCAGGTGCGGCCAGACCGCCGCAACGGTCGCCGCGTCGCCGGTGAAGCGAAGGTACTCGGCGGCGAGGAAGATGAACTCGCCGTTCGAGTCGTTCTCCGCGACCGGGTCCGCCCCGCGCCGGTCGACACAGCACGGCACCCTGCCGTTGCCGAACTGGAACGGCGCGTACCACCTGAGGTAGTCGCGCACGGCATCGGCGTGGCCGAGCCGGAGCAGCGCCGCTGCCATCATCGCGCCGTCGCGAATCCACGAGCGCGCGTACGAGCGCGTTCCCGGCTGCAGCGCGGGCCCGTCGCGGCTGGCCAGGATGTAGGCCAGATTCGCTTTCATTGCGCGGGCGAACTCGACGAGATCCGGCGGACCTTCGATTTCCGTGCGGTTGAGCGCTTGCGTCCACTCCACCACCCTGGCAGTGAACCTTCCGCCAGCCCGCCGGGAGGCGCCAGGTTGTACGAGTGGGAGCGCACCACCGGCGGGCGTGATCCGCAGCCAGACCTCGGCTGCAGGCGCGGCAGACATCTCGAACGCGAGCGCTGCCGAGGCCCACCCCGACGGATCATCGACCTGCGCCGCGCGCGGGACGACGCCGCGCGCGAGGCCTTCCACCACGTCGCCGCCGTCGAACCCGACGACACCCGAAGAGATAGCGGCGGTCAGCGGGTCGATCACGAGACCCGCCGCCGTCAGCACGCCGAGGCGGCTCACGACCCGTCGAAGCGACGTGGCGCCGCCCGCGATGTTGAGAAATTGCGAAGGCGGGTCGACCTGGAGCGGCCGCATGGCAAGGAAGAGTCGCGGCGCGATTCCACGGCCCGTGCGGTCGGTCAGGCGGTAGCGAACCAGGAGGCCCCCACCGGCCGGCGCCGTGTACCCGAACCCGGTGATCTCGAGGTCAAACGCCGGGTGGCGCCAGGTCACCGCCGGGACCGGCAGGTAACCTTCGAGCAGCGTCTGCTCCGTGGCCACGTCCGCCCAGGTGACGAGCGCGCCGTCGAGCCAGACGAACGGCTCGATCGAGAACGTCCGCGGCGCCGGCTCGAACGCGCCGTCCGCGCCGAGCAGCCCGGGCGGACGCTGCGGCGCGGGATCTCCGACCAGTGCCCACGAGGTCATCTCTCCGAGGAAGGCACGGGGGTAGAGTCCGCGCCGCGCGTCCTTTGCGACCGAGTCGATGAACTCGTTGCGGGTCGCAGCAAACTCCGGCGGCTGGACCACGAGCCGCCGGACGCCGACGCCCCCGTGCCGAACCGCGGAGGCGAGGATGCGGACGAAGCGGGTCGTCGTGTCGGGCATCGGTACGTACGAGCGGCCGCCGGGTCCCGACCCCACGTGCCAGACCGAGCTCCAGGCGCCACCGTCGTCCGAGGCCTGGACCGCAAACGCGGCCGGCGCGGGGCCCCAGTCGATCACCAGGCCCCCGATCTCGCGGCGCTCGCCGAAATCGATCTGCAACCACTGGTCGGGAGGCGCGGTCGGGTCGCTGTGCCAGCCGCCGCCGGCGCCGGTGAGTGCCCCCGCGGGGAGGCGGTCTCCGAACGAGGACGACGCGGTCGCGACCGGCGTGCCCGTGTAGGGGTGATCGGGAGGCAGGGGAGTGAATGTCAGGTCGGAGATCCACACGGCTCCCTTGCCGCCGCTGCCAGCCGTGACTGCGAGCTCGATGGTGGCGACCCGCTTGAGCTCGCCGCCGCCGGCGGGGCCCCACGCGAACGAGACCTGCCGCTTCTCGATCCGGACGGTTTGCCACCTGCGCGGAAACGCGAAGTCGCGCCGCACCGACCACCAGACATTGTCTCCGCTTGGGTCCACGAGCTTGAACTCGAGGCTCTCGACCGGCGCCTCGCCCCGGATGCGGAAGGTGAACTCGTAGTTGGCCGGCAGCTCGATGTTGATCGGTTTTCGCACCGCAGCCCACCCGCCGTGCCCGTGAAAGTCGAAATCGAGCCGCATCGCATGCCCTGGCGGTGTCGCTTCCGACGAGAGCGCGAGCGTCACCCCTTCCGAGGGCGCTGCTTTCCAGCCGGCCACGCTCGCGAAGTCGTCGAGCACGCTCGTCTGCGCCCCCCCGCCTGCCGCCACGGCGAAGCCGAACAGCCAGATCGCCGCCTTACGGACCCCGGACCCCGGACCCCGGACTCCGTCGTTCATTCTTTGACCCCGCCCATCGTGAGCCCCTCGACGTAGGTGCGTTGCAGAGCGAGGAATAGCACGAGCACCGGTAGGACGGTGAGAACCGAACCCGCCATCATGAGTTCGATGTCCTGGGCGTGCTCGCCAATCAAATTGGCGAGCGCCACGGGCAGAGTGTACTTGCGGTCGTCGGTGAGCACGATGAGCGGCCACATGAAGTCGTTCCACGCGCCGATGAAGCTGAACACCCCGAACGTGACCAGGATCGGCCGCAGCAAGGGGAAGACGAGCTTGCGGTAGATCGTGAACTCGCCGGCGCCGTCCACACGCGCGGCATCCAGCAACTCGTCGGGCAGCGAAAGGGCGTACTGGCGCACCATGAAGATCCCGAACACCGGGGCCAGCGCCGGGATGATGACCCCCCAGTACGTGTTCACCAGGCCGACCTCGCGCAGTAGCAGGAACAGCGGCAACATGGCGACCTGCGCCGGGATCACCATGGCGGTGAGCAGCGCGCGGTAGATCCGCGAGCGCCCCGGGAAGTGCAGCTTGGCGAAGGCGTAGCCGGCGAGGGACACGATCAGGAGCGCGAGCGCGGTGGACACGACGGCGACGAACGCGCTGTTGAGGAAGCAACGGCCGAGGTCGAGCCGGTGAAACAGGGCGCGGTAGTTCGAAAGCGTCGGCCGGCTCGGCAGGAACGACGGCGGCCACTGGCTCGCTTCTCCGGCCGGCATCAGCGACGCCGAGAGCATCCAGAGAAACGGTAACAGCGTCGCGACCGCCACGATCCCGAGCGCAAGATGGACGCCGATAAGGGCTGGCCAGCGCCTCATTCGCGCCCCTTCTGGAGTCTGAGCTGTACCAGGGTACCCGCCAGGATGATCAGGAACAGCACGAGCGCAACGGCCGCGCCGAAGCCGATGTTCCACCAGCGGAAGCCCTGCTTGTACATGTACATCACGATTGAAAGCGTGGCGTTCAAAGGACCGCCGCCGTTGGTCATGACGTACGGTTCCGTGAACAGCTGAAAGTAACCGACCATGGTGATCACGCCGACGAACACCAACATCGGGCGCAGCGCCGGAAGGGTGAGGTGGCGGAACTGCCGCCATGGCCCGGCGCCATCGACGCGAGCGGCCTCGTAGATCGTCGCGGGGACGCTCTGCAACCCGGCGACGAAGATGATCATGTTGTAGCCGAAGTTCTTCCACACCGCCATCAGGATCACCGCCGGCATCGCCCAGCGCGGGTCGCCGAGCCAGTTGACGGGTCCGAGGCCGCCGAGGGCGAGGAGTTGGTTGAGCAGGCCGAAGCGGGGGTGGTACAGGTAGCGCCACACCACCGCGACCGCCACCATCGTCGTCACGACCGGGGCAAAGTAGACGGTTCGGAAGAGGCCCTTGAAGCGCACCAAGCGTGCGTTGACGAGGAGGGCGGCTGCGAGCGACACCGCCACCGACAGCGGCCCGCCGACCAGTACGAAGTAGAACGTGTTGCCGAGGGCCTTCCAGAACACGGGGTCGTGGAACAGCGCCGCGAAGTTTCCGAGACCCACGAAGCGCGCCGTCGCGAGGTCGCCGACGGCGTAGATGTCGAAGTCGGTCGCGGCCAGCAGGAAACCCACCACGACGGGGACCACGAAGAAGACCGCGATGAGCGCGAGCGCCGGTGTGATGAAGGCGAGGCCCGCGCGCGCCTCGCGCCGCGAACGGGAGGAACGGTACCCCCCGGCCGCGCTCATCGCTTGCCCTCCCTCGTCGTACGGTCGAGGAGGAAGCGGCGCTTCTCGAGCATGCGGTCGACCTCGGCCTGGAGCTCGTCGAGTGAGCGGTCCACGCTCTGGCGCCCGAGGATGACGCGTTCGGCGGCCTCGGCGATCGCGGTGGCGATCCGCTCCCACTCCGGCACCTGCGGCATCGGCCGCACGTGTTCGAGCTGGGTTCGAAACGCCTGCAGCTTGGGGTCGCCGGCGAGGGCGGGATCGTCCCACGCCGCGGTCCGCGCCGGCAGGTCGCCGGTGAGGGTGTAGAACCTTACCTGCTGCCGCGCATCCGTCAGGAACTCGACGAGGCGAAACGCCGCGTCCTTGTGCGGCGAGGCGCCGAAGACCACGAGGCTCGATCCGCCCGCCAGCGAGACGCCGGGGTAGTCGGCCTCGGTCACCGCCGGGAGCGGAGCCACCGCCCAGTCGCCCTGGCGGTCGGCAGGGAGCCGGCGGCGGAACTCGCCGAGGTTCCACGGCCCGGTGATCACCATGGCGAAGTAGCCGTCGGCGAACTGC
>NCBR01000345.1 GCA_002279285.1 Acidobacteria bacterium 37-71-11 | reverse complement strand
GGTGGTGTTCGCGGCGCGCCACGACATGCGGCGCTGGCCGATGTTCGGGGCGCTGGCGGCGTCCGGCGCGACGATCTTCATCAACCGGCAGCAGGTGCGTGCCGGGGCGCGCGGGGTGGCCCAAGTTGCCCAGGCGCTCGCGGCCGGCGCCACGGTTCTCGGCTTCCCGGAGGGGACCTCGGCCGGCGCGGGCGCGCTGCTGCCTTTCCGCAGCGGGCTGTTCCAGGCGGCCGTGGACGCCGGCGCGCCGGTGGTGCCCGCTGCCGTGCGCTACCTCTCGATCGACGGCGTGCCGGTCACCGCCGCCAACCTGGACGTGATCGGGTGGTTCCACGGCGAGAACTTCATCGTCCACGCGCTGCGCCTCGCGTCGCACCGCATCGTCATCGCCGAGGTCAGCTTCGGCGCGCCGATCCTGCCGCCGCACGCGGACCGGCGTACGCTGGCGGCGGCGGCCGAGGCGCGGGTGCGGGCGTTGCTCGACCCGTCGGGGAACGGGGCGGCGGAAGGAGCGGTATGACGGCGTGGATCGTTTTGTTGGCAGCGCTGGCGGCGGTGATCGTGGTGCTGGTCGGCGTGCAGCTGGCCCGCTCCCAGCGCCAGGAGCAGACGTTGCGCGACGAACTGGCGCGCGTGCAGGCGGCGCTCGGCCAGTCGCAGCGGGAGACGCTCGACCAGGTGGGGCGCCAGCTCACCGACGTGGTGGACCGTTTCCACCAGCGCATGGGGGAGTTCGGCCAGCAGGTGCAGGGGGGGCAGACGACCACCGGTGAGGCGTTGCGGCAGGGGCTGGAGGAAACGCGGCGCACGCTGGCCGCTCAGCTCGAGGGGCTGGTCGGTGCGGTCAACACCCAGATGGCGCAATCGCAGCAGAACCTCGGGGCGCAGTTCGAGGGCGCGACCAAGGTGTTCGGGGAGCTCAAGGGGCAGCTCGGCCAGGTGGCGGAGATGGCCACGCGGATGCAAGCGCTCGGGCGCGAGATCGAGGAGTTGCAGGGGATCCTCAAGGCGCCGAAGCTGCGCGGCAACATGGGCGAGGCGTCGCTGGAGGAGTTCCTGCGCCAGGTGCTCCCGCCGGGCGCGTTTGCGATCCAGCACCGCTTCGCCGGCGGCCAGACCGTGGACGCGGTGATCAGGCTGCGCGACCACCTGGTCCCGGTGGACGCGAAGTTCCCCCTCGAGTCGTTCCAACGCATGATCGCCGCCGCGGACGACGCGGCGCGCGCCGCCGCGCGCAAGGAGTTCGAGCGCTCGGTCAGGGCGCGCATCGACGAGATCGCCGACAAGTACATCCGTCCGGGCGAGGGGACGTTCGAGTTCGCCCTCATGTACATCCCCGCCGAGAACGTCTACTACGAGGTCATCATCAAGGACGAGGCGCTGGGCAGTGGCGGTTCGCTGCTCACCTACGCGACCAGCCGTCGCGTCGTCCCGGTGTCGCCGAATTCCTTCTTCGCCTACCTCTCGACGATCGCCACTGGGCTAAAGGGGATGCAGGTGGAGGAGCGGGCGCGCGAGATCCTGCGGGAGCTCGAGCGTCTCCAGCGCGAGTTCGGCAAGTTCGCCGACACCTTCCGCCTGGTCGGAACCCATCTCGGCAACGCGCAGCGCAAGTACGAGGAGGCGGAGCGCCTGGCCGGCAAGGTCGGCGACCGGCTGCAGTCGGTCACCGGCCGCGAAGGTGCCGCGGAGGTCGCAGCCGGCGAGGTTCCGCCGCTGCCCCCGGAGGTGTGATCCCTCCCGGGGGGGCGCCGTTCTTCCACGGCGTAGAGGCCTTCTCTCTTGCCGGTCCCGCGGGTGGCCGGACGCGGGTGCCCCGGGGCTGTCTCTTCACTGCGTGAGGCCTCTTCTTTTGCCCCGCGGGCTACGGCCGTGGTCGCTCGGGCGGCGCATCGAGCGCCGCCCTCCGACCCGCCTGCGCGTGCGACCGAGCAGGGCGTCCCGCGGTG
>NCBR01000344.1 GCA_002279285.1 Acidobacteria bacterium 37-71-11 | reverse complement strand
CTCGCTCGGCGCCTGGATCGCGATGCTGATCGCCGAGCGCCACCCGGAGCGCGTTGCGATGGCCGTTTGCGTCGACGGCGGCGCGATCCGGGGGAGCAACCTGAGCGCGCGCGTGCTGCCGCAGGACCGCCGCGAGGCGCGAGAGTCGGTCGCGCAAACGCGCGACCCGGCGAGCCCCCCCGTTCCCGCCTTCGTGCTCGACGACATCGTGCGCCAGGCGCGCGAGGGCGCGCTTGCCCGCTTCGCCGCAACCGCGGCCACGATGAATTCCTACGTGCTCGACGAAGCACAGCTCCACGACTTCCGCGTCCCGGTCCAGCTCATCTGGGGCGCCTCCGACCGGCTCGTCCCGCTCGAGTACGCCGAGCGCATGAAGGCGCAGCTTCCGCGCGTGGGTCTGGTCACGATCGAGCGTTGCGGCCACGTGCCGCAGATCGAGTGCCCCGACGCGTTCGTGCGTGTCCTCCGGAAAGCTCTGGAGACCCTACCGTGAGGCCTCGTGTCACCGCCAAGGCGGGGACGGCCCTTGCCGCCCGCAACCGGGCGGGGGCAAACCCCGCCCCTGCACCGTGGCACGTCGGTCAGTGGCCGTTCCGGTGCCGGGTGCCGGTTTCCCTGCGCCCTGGTCGGGTTGGAGGACACCATGCTGCACGGTGACGTCCTCGGCGAGCGCGCGAGACTGACGCCCGAGAAGGCCGCGCTGGTCTTCGTCCCCACCGCCGAGCGCTTCACCTATCGCCAGCTCGACGCCCGCGCGGCCGCCTGCGCCGCCGGATGGCGGAGCAGGCTCGGCCTGGCCAAAGGCGATTGCATCGGAATCCTCGCCCATAACCGGGTCGAGTTCCTCGATAACTTCTTCGCGGCCGGCAAGAGCGGCGTGATCATCGTGCCGCTCGGCACGCGGCTGACGGCGGCCGAGCTGGCCTACATGGTGCGCGACTCCGGGATGCGAGCCCTCGTCTACGACGGCGCGTTCGCTCCCGTCGTCCGCGAGCTCAAGGGGATGGTTGAACTCGACCACTGGGTCGCCCTCGACGACCCCGTCGATCCGGCCGACCTCCGGTACTCCGATTTCCTCTCTCGACCCACGACCCACGACCCACGACCCACGGTCTCTCCCGAAGACACCTACTGCCTCCTCTACACCAGCGGCACGACTGGCAAGCCGAAGGGGGTGATGCTCCCCCACCGGATGATCGCGTGGAACGCCTACAACACCGTCATGTCCTGGCAGCTGCGCGACGACGACGTCGCGCCGATCTTCACGCCGCTCTACCACGCCGGCGGCGTGTCGGTCTTCCTGCTTCCGCTGTTCGCCGCGGGGGGCACGATCGTCCTGCACGCCGGCTTCGACCCGGGCGAGATCTGGCGCGCCATCGAGCGCGAGCGCTGCACCGTCGCCATGGCCGTCCCGACGATCTTCAAGCTCCTGATGGAGGACCCGGCGTTCGCGACCGCCGACCTCTCGTCGGTGCGCTGGCTGATCTCCGGCGGCGCGCCTCTGCCGCTCTACCTCATCGAGGCGTACCAGCGGCGGGGCGTCGTGTTCAAGCAGGGGTACGGCCTCACCGAGGTCGGTGTCAACTGCTTCGCCATGACGGTGGAGCAGTCGGTGGCCAAGAAGGGCTCGATCGGCGCCCCGATGATGTTCACCGAAGCCAAGCTCGTCGACGCCGAGGGGTTGGAGGTGCCACCTGGCGAGGTCGGCGAGCTGCTGCTCAAGGGGCCTCACGTCTGCAGCGGGTACTGGAACAACCCCGAGGCCACCGCCGCGGCACTCGACACCGAGGGCTTCTTCCACACCGGCGACCTCGCCCGCCGCGACGAGGACGATTTCTTCACCATCGCGGGACGCCGGAAGGACATGTTCATCTCCGGCGGCGTCAACGTCTACCCGGCCGAGATCGAGGGCGAGCTGCTCCTCCACCCGGGGGTCAAGGATGCGGCGGTGATC
>NCBR01000343.1 GCA_002279285.1 Acidobacteria bacterium 37-71-11 | reverse complement strand
TGCGCTCCTCGGGGCGCAGGTCCGAGATCTCGCCCGCCTCGAACACCGGGCGCGCCTCGATCGTCTGCAACTCGAGGGCGCCGTGCTCGTGCCGCGACTCACGCAGCCGCTGCGCGACCTCGTCCTGCATCCGCAGGTTGGCGTCGAGGCCGGGGACGGCGGCGAGCGCCGCTGGGACCGGCCCGGACCCCTCCAGCCACGCCGCCACCGCGTCATACGCGAGCTTGGCGTGGTTCGTGACCACGGCCCGGTAGACGTCCGAAGCCGCGATCGCGCCGTCGGCTCCCACCGTGATCTCGACCACGACCGCGGGGCGGTCCTGGCGGTCGGCCAGCGAGGTGAGGTCGGTCGAGAGCTTCTCCGGCAGCATCGGAAAGATCTCAGCCGCCGTGTACACCGAGGTCGTGTTGGTGCGGGCATGGGCGTCTACCGGCGACCCCTTGCCGACCAGGGCGTCCACGTCGGCGACCGCGACCAGCACCTGCACCGCCCCGCCGTCCGCCCGGCGCGCGACCGAGAGCTGGTCGAGGTCCATCGAGTCGTCGTTGTCGATCGAGCACCACGGCAGAGCGCGCAGGTCGCGCGCCCCGTTGCCCTGGGGCACCGCCGGTTTGAGGCCGGCAACCTGGGCGAGAGCCGCAGGGGAGAAGTCAGGCTCGAGCCCGCGCTCGCGCATGACCCGGTGGGCGATACGCTGCAGGGTGGCGCGCTGATGTCCGTCGTTCGCGTTCATCCGGCTACTCTACCGCAGAGGCCGCGCCCCGGCGGTACAATGTGCCGCCTGCGGCGTCGGCGTCCCGGGTCCGGGACCCCGCGGGCACGGCCCGTCGGACCTAGAATCGGAGGTCAACATGTGCGGCATCTTCGGCATCGTCTGCGCGACCGAGCGCCCCCTGGGCGAGACCCTGACCGCGGCTGCGAAGCGGCTCGCCTACCGCGGCTACGACTCGGTCGGCGCCGCGACGGTGGAGGCCAGCGGCCGCATCGACCTGCGCAAGGACGTCGGCCGGGTGCAGGAAGTGGCCGATAAGCTGCGCTTCGCCGAACTCTTCGGCCTGCGCGGCATCACTCAGCTGCGCTGGGCGACGTTCGGCGCCCCCTCGATTCCGAACGCCCAGCCGCACCTCGACTCCGAGGGGACGATGGTCGGCGCCCACAACGGCAACGTGGTCAACAACGCGGAGTTGCGCCGCCAGTTCATCGCCGAGGGGATGACCGTGCGCGGCACCAACGACGGCGAATCGTGCGTCCACGCCGTCGAGCGCCACGTCAAGCGCGGCCTCGCGCTCCCCGAGGCGGTCCGCGCCGCCTATAACGACCTCGCCGGCGACTTCGCGTTCGTCGTCACCGACCGCGAGCACAACCGGCTGGTCGCGGTGAAGAAGGGCTCGGGCCTCGTCGTCGGAATCGGCCCCGACTTCACCTGCTGCTCCTCCGACCTGCCCTCGATCCTGCCGCTCACCCGCACCGTCATCCCGGTCGAGGACGGCGAGATCGCGGTGCTCGAGCCCGGCCGCGTGCGCCTGTTCAACGTCTCCGACTCGAGCGAGGTCATCCGGCCGCCGAAGCAGGCGAGCGAGGGGATGGGCGCGCCCGAGAAGGGCGGCTACGACCACTTCATGCTCAAGGAGATCCACGAGCAGCCCGCCACCGCGCGGGCGCTCCTCCACCTGCTCGAGGCCTCCGAGCACCTGCCGCACATGGTGGACGTGTTGCGCCACGCCCAGCGGGTGTTCCTGGTAGGCTCGGGCTCGTCGTACCACGCCTGCGTGCTCGGTTCCACCTTCTGGTCGCGCCTCGCCGGCACGCTCGCCGTCCCGGTGCTGCCGCAGCAGTTCCAGGAGCAGTTCGGCGCCGCGCTGCGTCCGGGCGACGTGGCGCTCTACGTCTCCCAGAGCGGCGAGACCAAGGACGTGCTCAACGCCATCAACTTCGCGACGCCGAAGGGGGTCGTG
>NCBR01000342.1 GCA_002279285.1 Acidobacteria bacterium 37-71-11 | reverse complement strand
CTCCTCGCAATCTAGATGAGCCATGGCTCACCCTGGACCATGAAAGCGGCTGTCATCCTGAGCCGGAGCGGAGCGGAGGCGAAGGATCTCCTGGCCATCGCACGGCGTCCATGGGATCCTTCGGTCGGCTACGCCTCCCTTCAGGATGACAGGGGTTCGGAGACCTTCAGGACCGCAAGCGGGGAAAGAGTTGCGTCCCCGCCTCCATCCGGTCGCGGCGCGCCCGGCGCCGGGCGGACCAGTTGCGCTGGCGGCGTTTCGCCGCTAGCCTCCCGCAAATGAACGGCACGCTGCGCAGCCTGCTGCAGACCAAACCGCTCGCGATGCTGCTCGAGGAGTCCGCGGCCAGCCGCCTGAAGCGCGCCCTCGGGGTGTGGGACCTCATCGGCCTCGGCATCGGCGCGATCATCGGCGCCGGCATCTTCGCCACCGTCGGCACCGCGGCCGCTGGGGACGCCGCCCGCCCCGGCGCCGGGCCCGGTCTCATCCTCTCGTTCGTGCTCACCGGCGCGGTGTGCGGCCTGGCGGCGCTGTGTTACGCCGAACTCGCGGCGCTGGTGCCGATCTCGGGCTCGGCCTACACCTACGCCTACGCCACCCTCGGCGAGCTGATGGCGTGGATCATCGGCTGGGACCTGATCATCGAGTACGCGGTGGGCAACGTCGCGGTGGCGATCTCGTGGTCGGGCTACTTCTGCGAGATGCTGCGCGGGGTCGGGATCATCATCCCGCCCTGGCTGGCCACCGACCTGCGCACCGGCCTCGCGACCCCGGCGATCGTGGCGGCGGCGCCGCACATCGGCGGCGTGCCGATCATGATGAACCTCCCCGCGGCTGCGATCGTGCTGCTCATCACCTGGATCCTGGTCATCGGGGTGAAGGAGTCCTCGCGCCTGAACGCGGTCATGGTGATCCTGAAGCTCATCGTGCTCGCCTTCTTCATCGTGGTGGGGGTCAAGTACGTGCAGCCGGCCAACTGGCACCCGTTCCTGCCCAACGGGTGGCACGGCGTCTGGGCGGGGGCGGCGATCGTGTTCTTCGCCTACATCGGCTTCGACGCGGTCTCGACCGCGGCCGAGGAGACGAAGAACCCCGGCCGCGACCTGCCGCGCGGCATCATCGGATCGCTCATCATCTCGACGGTGATCTACATCGCCGTCGCCGCCGTCGTCACCGGCATGGTGCCGTGGTTCGACCTGCACACCGCCGAGCCGCTCACCGTCGCGATGCACCGCTACAACCTGGAGTGGGCCGCGGGGATCGTGGCGGTCGGCTCGGTCGCCGCCCACACCGCAGTGCTGCTCGTGTTCCAGCTCGGCCAGCCGCGGATCTTCTACTCGATGGCGCGCGACGGCCTGCTGCCGAAGACGTTCGCCAAGGTGCACCCCAAGTACCGCACACCCTACGTCACGACGATCCTCTCGGGCGTGCTGGTGGCGGCGTTCGCGAGCTTCGCCAACATCGAGGAGATGGTGGACCTCACCAACATCGGCACGCTGTTCGCCTTCGCGATCGTCGCCGCCGGTGTGATCGTGCTGCGCCACACCCACCCCGAAGCGAAGCGGCCGTTCAGGGTGCCGCTGGTGCCGTGGCTGCCGATCGTCGCGGTAGGCTCGTGCCTCTTTCTCGCGGCCGGGCTGCCGTTCATCACGTGGATGCGGTTCGCAATCTGGCTCGTCGTCGGGATGACGATCTACATCTTCTACGGTCACAAGCGTTCGGAGCTGCGCCGCACCCCCAACGCGCAATGACCGTATGCGCGGCTGACGGTCACGCCCCACATGGTTCGGTTGTAGGGGCGGGGCTTGTCCCCGCCCGCGATGGCAGCGCGAACGCCATCCCCACTCGCGGGCGGCCGCAAGGGCCGCCCCTACATGGGAAGCGACGGCGCGGGAGCCGTCGGCATTTTCGAGCAAACGCCGCAAAGGAGACGACGACCGCGCGCCCGGCGGTCGCGCCCCACAGCGAA
>NCBR01000142.1 GCA_002279285.1 Acidobacteria bacterium 37-71-11 | reverse complement strand
CCGAACGGCGCCGGCAAGACGACGACGTTCTACATGCTGGTCGGGCTCATCCAGCCCGATGCGGGGAGCGTGTGGGTCGGCAGCGAGGACGTCACGGCGCTGCCGATGTACCGCCGTGCCCGGCTCGGGATCTCGTACCTGCCGCAGGAGGCGTCGGTGTTCCGGCGGCTCACGGTGGAGGAGAACCTGTTCGGCGTCCTCGAACTGCTGGGCGTCGACTGGCAGGACGCGTCCGCCAGGGTCACGAAGCTCCTGGAAGAGTTCGGCATCGAGAAGCTGCGCACGCAACGGGCGGAGACACTCTCCGGAGGGGAACGCCGGCGCCTCGAGATCGCCCGGACCTTGAAAATCACCGACCGCGCGTCTATCATCAAAGACGGCAAGGTTTTTGCAAGCGGGGACCCGGAAACCCTTGCCAAGGACCCGCTGGTGCGGCAGGTGTACCTGGGAGAAGAGTTCCAGCTCTAGAGATCATGGCGCTCGAACAGAAGCTCAACCTCAAGCTCGCGCAGAGACTCGTGATGACGCCGACGCTGCAGCAGGCGATCAAGCTGCTGCAGCTCTCGCGCCTCGAACTCGAGCAGGCGCTCGCGCTCGAGGTCCAGGTCAACCCTCTGCTGGAACTGGCCGAGGAAGCGCCGGCAGATGACGAGACTACGAGCACCGACGGGGACACCGGCCAGGCGGCGGAAGCGGCTGGGGACGATGCGGCGGGCGACCCGGACGCCGCCACAGTCGAGGAACCCGGGAGCGGGGAACCGGCCGCCGTCGAGGACCCCGCTGTTGGCGACGAGCCGGCGGGAGTGGACGACCCGTTCGGCGAGGTCGAGCTGGACGCCCTGTTCTCGAACTACCTCCAGGACGCGCCCAGTCTGGCGCAGTCGTGGGACGACGGCGAGGAGCGCTCCCTGGAGAACTCGCCGGCGCCGCTGCGCAGCTTGTTCGAGGACCTCAGCGCCCAGCTCAGGCTCGCGCAGGTGCCGAGGGAACTGGCCTTGGTATGCGAGTTCATCATCGGCAACCTCGACCCGGATGGCTACCTCCGCGTCGCGGACGACGAGCTCGCCCGCCAGCTCGGGGTTTCGATCGAAGATGTCCGACGGGCGATCGGGATCGTGCAGCAGCTCGAGCCCGCGGGGGTTGCGGCGCGCTCGCTACAGGAGTGTTTCCTCCTGCAACTCGACCGTCCGTCGATCGACGTCGGCGGCGATCTGCTCGCCCTCACACGCCGCGTGCTGACCGAGGGGTTCGACGAGTTGCTGCACCAACGCTGGGACCGCTTGTCGCAGCGTCTGGGCACCACCAGGGAGGAGGTCCGCGGGGTTCTCGAGGTGCTCCGCCGCCTCGACCCGAAGCCGGGCGGCCAGCTCGGGCCCAACGACAACCAGTCGATCGAGCCCGATGTGGTCGTCACGAAGGAGGCCGAGGGCTGGCGGGTGACGCTCAACGACGACGGAATGCCGCGCCTGCGGATCTCTCCCCGCTACCTGCAGATGCTCCAGAGTGGCGCCCTGGCGGTTGACGCCCGACGGTACCTGCGCGAGCGGATGCGCTCAGCGCTGTGGTTCCTGCGCTCGGTGGACCAGAGGCAGAGCACGATCGGGCGCGTGGCCAACGCCATCGTCCGCCGTCAGGAGGGGTTCCTCGAACACGGCATGACCCGTCTTCGCCCCCTCGTCCTCCGCGATATCGCCGACGACATCGGCATGCACGAGTCGACGGTGAGCCGCGTCGTCGCCAATAAGTACATCGCCACGCCGAGGGGCGTCTTCGCACTCAAGTTCTTCTTTCACTCCGCGATCTCCCATGCGGTCGAGGGCGACATCTCCTCGGTCGTGGTCAAGGACCGCATCCGCGACCTGATCGACCAGGAGGACCCCGCCCGTCCGTTGTCGGATGCCCGCGTTGCCAGGCAGCTCAACCGGTTGGGGATCCGGATCGCCCGGCGCACGGTCGCGAAGTACCGGGAGGAGCTGGGCGTGCCGTCGTCGGAACACCGCCGCCGGGCGCTCAGGTAGGTCCCGGACGGCTACAGACGGCTACAATGGAAGAGCGGCCGGCCGCGAGGCGTCGAGACCGCACGAAAGGGGGGCCCATGGAGCTGGAATTCATCGCCCGCAACGTCGAGCTGACCTCGCAGCAGCGTGAGCTGGCCCAGAAGAAGTTCGACCGCCTCGCCAAGTACTTCAACACCGTTCAAGAGGCCCGCATCACAGTCGCGCAGGAGAAGCACCGCGTCGCGGTTGAAGCGTATATCCGGGGGAAGGATTTCGAGGTGGAGGCTTCTTCCGAGACGCCGGAGTGGGCCGCCTCCTTGCAGGACCTGGTCGGGAAGCTCGAGGAACAGGCGCGCCGGATGAAGCAGCGGCTCACGTCGAGGAAGCGGCCGAGGGAGAAGGCGGGGAGCTGGCAGGTCGAGGTCGTCGAGCCGGAGTCGGTGCGGCGCGGCACGCCGGAGGTCGTTGAAACCAGACATGTCCCGGTCCTGCCGATGACGGTCGACGAGGCCGCGCTCCAGCTCGACAGCTCCAACGAGGATTTCATCGTGTTCCGCGAGGCAGCCTCCGACAAGGTCAGCGTCCTGTACAAGCGGCGGGACCGGAGCTACGGCCTCGTCACTCCGGAGTTCTGATCGGCCGCCGAGCGGACCCAACGTGCGACTCAACCTCCTTCTCGCGCCCGCGAACATCTTTCTGGACATCCCCGCCCGCACCCGGGAGGAGGTGCTTGTGTACGTCGCGCAGCAGCTCGAACGTGCGGGCGTCGTGAAGCGCTCGATGGACCTGGTCGACCTCCTGCTCGACCGGGAACGGCTCGGGGCCACCGTCGTCGGGGAAGACACTGCAATCCCGCACTGCAAGGTCCCTGGGCTGCACGGGATCGTCGTCGCCTTCGCGCGCGTGTCCGAACCGATCCAGTTCGGCCCCGAAGGTGAAACGGCGAGGCTGTTCTTCTTCGTGCTCTCGCCCGAAGAGCAGCCTGCGGCGCACCTACAAGTCCTTGCCAACATCGCCCGCCTGCTGCGGAAGCCGCAGGTCCGGCAGCTCTTCGAGAGCGCCCACGACGCGGAGGCGCTGGCGGCAGGGCTGGTCAGGGCGGAGGCGCGCGCATGACCGAGCGACAGGATGTGGTCACCGTCGACCATCTGCTCCACGAAGGCCGCCTCGCGAGCCTCGATCTCCGCGTGGTGGCGGGCGCCTCCGGAGTCTCAAAGACGATCACGAACCCCCGCGTGCAGAAGCCCGGCCTCGCGCTCGCCGGCTTCCTCGAGTACGTGAAGCCCGGACGGGTCCAGGTCATCGGCTCTTCCGAAGCACAGTTTCTGGCCACCCTGCCGCCCGCAACGGCGGCGGACCGGGTTGAGGGACTGACGGGGCTCGAGCCGCCGCTCATCGTCGTCAGCAAGGCGATGGAGCAGACGGGGGCGTTGTTCGCCGGGCCGTGCCACCGCCACGGGGTGCCGCTGGCGCTCACGGCCGCCACGACGTCCGTGCTCATCGAGCGTCTGGGCGCCACCCTGGAGCTGCTCCTCGCCGTGCGGGAGATGGTGCACGGCGATCTCCTGGACATCTTCGCGATCGGCGTGCTGATCCTCGGCGATTCGGGCTCGGGCAAGAGCGAGTGCGCCCTTGAGCTCGTACACCGCGGCCACCGGCTGGTCGCCGACGATGTGGTCCAGATCTACAAGGTGCGCAATGAGGAGCTCGTCGGTCAGGCTCCGGAGGAGGTACGCGGCCTGATGGAGGTGCGCGGTCTCGGCCTCATCTCGATCGAGCAACTCTTCGGCGTCGTCGCGGTGCGAGACACGAAGCCGATCGACCTGGTGGTCAACTTGGTTGCCGAGGGCGCCTGGCCCGTGGAGCGGCTCGGCCTGGCCGACAGCAGCATCGAGATCCTCGGGCTGCGGCGGCCGCGCCTGACGGTGCCGGTGGCGCCCGGCAAGAGCCTCTCGCTCCTAATCGAAGCGGCGGCGCGCAAGTACCTGCTGTCGCAGCGTGGGGTGCCGGACGCGGCGGCCGATTTCCTCGCCCACCACGACGAAAAGCTGCAGGGGCGGTGATGGAGGCGGTGCCGCGCGCCGTGGTCGTGACCGGCCTCTCCGGGGCGGGCAAGAGCGTCGTGACCCGCTGTTTCGAGGATCTCGGCTTCCGCTGCGTCGACAACCTCCCCCTCGAACTGATCGAGCCGCTGTTCGCTCAGATCTGGTCGACCCCGGGGCCGCCGTGGGCCGTCGTCCTCGACGTGCGGGCGCAAGGGTTCGCGGGCAGCTTCCCCGAGCTCATCGCCCGCCTCAATACGGCACATCCAGAGGTCAGGCTCGTCTTCGTCGAGGCTGCGACCGACGCCATTGTGAGGCGCTTCTCCGAGACCCGGCGGCCGCACCCGTACCGCAACTTGGCGCTGGAGGCGGCGGTAGTCCGCGAGCGCTCCGAGCTCGAGCCGGTGCGGAAACTTGCGGATGAGACGCTCGACACCACCGGTCTGACGCCGCACGAGCTCCGGGCTGAGGTTGCGGCGCGCTTCGGTTCCACCGAACTCGCCCTGCCGATGGTGGTCCGTTGCGAGAGCTTCGGCTTTCGCTACGGCCTTCCTCCGGATGCCAACCTCGTCTTCGACCTCCGGTTCCTGCCCAACCCGCACTTCGTGGCCGAGCTGCGTCCGCTGCCCGGCGACCATCCCGATGTCCAGGGCTGGCTCGAACGCCAGGCCGAGGTCGAGGAGACGTATGCCCGCATCCGCGAGTTCGTGACCGCCCTCCTGCCCGCGTACCGGAGGGAACAGAAGAGCTACCTCGTGGTGGCGTTCGGCTGCACCGGCGGCAGACACCGCTCCGTCTACTTCGCCGACCGGCTGGCCCGGGACCTCTCGGCGGGGCGGTGGGTGGTCGCGCTCCAGCACCGCGACCGCGACCGCGAAGGTTGATCGAAACGCGCGCACCTTGCTGTTGCGCGCTTCCCCTGAAATAATCCGCCCATGGTGGGGATACTAATCATCTCGCACGGCCGCCTTGCCACGGAGCTCCTGGCAGCGGCGAGGACGATCGAACCGGCGCTGGTTGAACAGGCGCGGGCGATCACGCTCGAGTGGAACCTCGACCCTGAAGCTGCGCGCGCCGAGATCGCCCGTGCCCTCAAGGAACTCGACAACGGCGATGGGGTCGTGGTCCTGACCGACATGTTTGGCGGGACCCCCACCAACCTGTCGCTCGGGTTTCTCGACCCCGCCCGCTCCGAGGTCGTGACCGGCGTGAACCTGCCGATGCTGATCAAGCTCGCGGGCGCCAGGCGCCAGGACGGCCGCAGCTTGCGCGACCTTGCCAAACTGGTGGCGGAGAAAGGCCAGAAGAGCATCTACGTCGTGAGCGAGATCCTCGAACGACGGCCTGGAGCTGGACGGGGCGATGGCCCAGATCACGGTTGAGCTCGTCAACCGGCTCGGTTTGCACGCCCGCGCCGCCGCCAAGTTCGTCCACACCGCCTCGCGCTTTGCCGCCCAGGTGCTCGTGCGGCACGACGACGAGGAGGTCAACGGCAAGTCGATCCTCGGCCTCCTCCTGCTCGCGGCGCCGGTCGGCTCCCGGCTGACGATCACGGCCACGGGCGGCGACGAGACGGCCGCGCTCGAAGCGCTGGAGCTGCTGATCCGCGAGCGGTTCGGAGAAGGGGAGTGAGCGATCCCCGAACCCTGGTCGGCCTCGGCGTCTCGCCGGGGATCGCGATCGGCAAGCCGATCGTGGTCGAGAACCGGCCGCTCCCGGTGGCGCTCGTGCAGCTTCCGCGCGAGAACGTCGACGCGGAGGTGGAACGTCTGCACCGGGCGGCCGCACGCGCCGCCACGCACCTCGCCGAGCTCGCGGGGGACGCGGCCCGGGCCGTCGGCTCGGAGTACGGCGCGATTTTCGAGGCGCACCGCCTCATGCTCGAGGACCCGTCTCTCCTCGATGAGGTGGAGCGATTGGTGCGCACCGAGGCGGTCAACGCAGAGTGGGCGCTCGAGCAGGTGACACACCACCTGGTCGCGCAGTTCGACCAGCTCGGCGACCTCTACCTGCGCGAGCGACGTGAGGACCTCCTTGACGTCGCGCTCGAGCTGCAACGGTCGCTGCAGGGGCGGGCTGCGCCGTCGATCGAGTTCAGTGGAGGCGTGGGCATCCTGATCGCCGACGACATCCCACCGTCGCAGGCGCTCCGCCTCGCGACGCGAGCGGTCGGCGGTTTCGCTTCTGAGACCGGCGGCCTTACCTCGCATACCACCATCATCGCGAAGTCGCTCGGAATCCCGGCGGTCGTCGGCGTCCCCGGCTTGATCCGGGAGGTCGAGCGCGCCGCGCTGGTGATCGTGGACGGGTTCGAGGGCCACGTCCTCGTCGATCCGGACCCCGCGCTGATTCAGGTCTACAGCCTGCGCGCCGAGGAGCACCGCCGGCGCCAACAGGAGCTGCTCGGTCTCGCCCACCTCCCGGCCACCACCTCCGACGGGCAGGCGGTGCGCTTGCTGGCCAACATCGACCTCGTCCCCGAGATCGCGGCCGCCAAGGCCGGCGGCGCCGAGGGGATCGGACTCTTCCGCAGCGAGTTCCTGTTCCTGCAGGCGAGCCCCGACCTCCCCGGCGAGGACCAGCAGGCCGCCGCCTACGCCGAACTCCTCGCTGCCTTTCCCGCGGGACCGGTCACCGTCCGCACGTTCGACCTCGGCGGCCGCAAGCTGGCCCGCGAGGTGCTCGGCAACCCGGAGACCAACCCCGTCCTCGGCCTGCGCGGCGTCCGATTGTGTCTGCAGAAGCCCGAGTTCTTCCGGACGCAGCTGCGGGCGCTGCTGCGGGCCGCGGCGCAGTACCCGGGC
>NCBR01000341.1 GCA_002279285.1 Acidobacteria bacterium 37-71-11 | reverse complement strand
GGCGACGCCGTGCTCGTCTCCGGCCCGCTCGGGGACCACGGCGCCACGGTGATGGCGTGCCGGCACAAGGTGGAAGGCGAGGGCCTGCGTTCCGACTGTACCCCGCTCGCGGGGTTGGTCGAGACGCTCCTCGGCTCCGGCGTCGACGTGCACGCGATGCACGATCCCACCCGCGGCGGGATCGCCACCACCTGCCATGAGGTCGCCGCCCGCGCCGGGCTCGTCGTCGCGCTCGAGCAGGCCGCGGTCCCGGTGCGCCCCGAGGTGCGCGCGGTGTGCGAGCTGCTCGGGCTCGACCCGCTGTACGTCGCCTGCGAGGGGCGCGTCGTCGTCTTCGTGGCGGCGCGCGACGCCGATCGCGCCGTCGACGCGCTACGCGGCCACCCGCTCGGGGCCGGCGCCGCGCGGGTCGGGGCCGTGGAGGAACGTGGTGTGGGCCGCGCGCCGGTGGTCCTGCGGACGCTGTACGACACCGAACGCCCCCTCGACCTCCTCGCCGGCGCCGAGCTTCCGCGCATCTGCTGACGCGCCCGGCGGTCGCGCCCACAGGGCGAGGAGGTTCGACGTTGACCGTCATTGAGCGGGAGATCAAGGTTGACGGTCATTGCGAGCGGGGGTCCCGACACCCACTCCCCACTGTCATTGCGAGCCCCGCTGCAGGCGGGGCGAAGCAATCTCGTGCCGACCGCTCGAACCGGCCGATCCTGTCGACATCGGGATTGCCGCGGTTCCCTCGCGCCGCTCGGGAACCTCGCAATGACCGGTTGCCCAACACGAACGCCCGCGCGCCCGGCGGTCGCGCCCCACATTAACGCTGTGTCCTGTCGTGTCCGTGTGGGGCGCGCGCGCCGCGCGCGCTGTTTCTTGCCCTCCGAGGACGACGGCCGCGCGCCCGGCGGTCGCGCCCCACATTAACGCTGTGTCCTGTTGTGTCCGTGTGGGGCGCGCGCGCCGCGCGCGCTGTTTCTTGCCCTCCGAGAACGACGGCCGCGCGCCCGGCGGTCGCGCCCCACATTTGGACTGGACGCACGCCGGAGGGTCGCGTAGCCTAGAATGGCCCCGTGAAGATCCTCGTGACCCGCAGCGACCACCGTCCCTTCGAGGTGGATCGCTTTGGCGCTGCGTGGCGGCGCGCCGGAGGCGACCCCTCCGAGCTGGTGTTCGTGACGCCTGCGGCGGCAGGAGATGTGGCGGCCTGCGGGGGCGCGTGTGCAGGCCTGCTGCTCACCGGCGGCCCCGACGTGGAGCCGGCGCGCTATGGCGCCGCACCCGAACCCGGCGTCGAGCTGCACCCCGACCCGGCGCGCGACGGGCTCGACCTCGATCTTCTCGCGCGCGCCGCACGGGAGGAGTGGCCGGTGCTTGCGGTGTGCTACGGGATCCAGGTCCTCAACGTCTTCCACGGTGGCACGCTCGTGCAGGACCTCGACCGCGCCGGCAAGGGCGGGCACCGCGCGCCGGAGCCGAAGGACCGCCTGGCCCACACCGTGGCGCGGCGCGGCGGGCGCTGGCTCGACGGCTGCCCGGGGGAGTTCTGGGTGAACTCGCGCCACCACCAGGCGGTCGGCCGGCTCGCCGGAGCGCTCGAAGTCGTCGCCGCGGCGCCGGACGGCGTCATCGAGGCGGTCGAGCTGCGCAGCGGCGAGCGCTTCGTCCTCGGCGTCCAGTGGCACCCCGAGAACCTCACCCAGAGCACGTCGCTGTTTTCCGCGCCTTCCGCTCCGCCTGTTCCAGCCGCGGCGCGGCGCCCGGACTTCGGAGTGTGCTGGCCGGACCACGGACCACGGACCACGGGGACCGGGGGTAGGCGATGCCTCCCACCCTCGCCATCGTCGGCCGGCCGAACGTCGGAAAATCCACGCTCTTCAACCGCCTGGCCCGCATGCGGCGGGCGATCACCCACGACCTCGCGGGGATGACGCGCGACCGCGTCGCGTCCGACGCTCCGCGACCGGCGGGCGGGGTCGTGGTGCTCGTGGACACCGGCGGCTTCGAGCCCGACAGCGAGGCGCTGATCCCCGCGATGGTGCGGGAGCAGGCGTTGACGGCGGTGTCCGAGGCGGACGCGGTCGTCCTCCTGGTGGACGGTTCGGCAGGCCTGCTGCCCGCGGACGCCGAGATCGCCGGCCAGCTCCACCGCACCGGCCGGCCCGTCGTCGTCGCGGTGAACAAGGACGACCGTCGCGACGCCGCCCACGCCCACGCCGAGTTCGCCGCCCTCGGCTTCCCTGTGGTCACGATCTCGGCCGAGCACGGGGTCGGCATCGGCGACCTCTGGGACGAACTCGAGCTCGTCCTGCCCCCCCCGGAGGAGGAGGGCGAGGCGGTCGAGGCCGAGCTCTCGGTCGCGATCGTGGGCCGCCCCAACGTCGGCAAGTCCTCCCTCTTGAACCGCCTGCTCGGCGAGGAGCGGGTCCTCGTCTCGGAGATCCCGGGCACCACCCGCGACTCGGTGGACACCCTGCTGGCGCTCGGGACGCACTCGGTGCGGCTGATCGACACCGCGGGGATCCGGCGCAAGGGGCGGACCGACCAGGGCCCGGAGGTGCTGTCGGTGCTGATGGCGCGGCGCGCCATCGAGCGGGCGGAGGTGTGCCTGCTGGTCGTCGACGCCAAGGAAGGACTCACCGCCCAGGACACGCACGTCGCCGGGTACATCGACGAGGCGGGCCGCGGCGTGGTGGTGGCGGTCACCAAGGCGGACCTCATCGCCGACGAGGGCAGGGACGGCAAGGAGCGGGTCAAGGACCAGGTCCTGCACCACCTCAAGTTCCTCAAGGACACGCCGCTGCTCTTCGTGTCCTCGCTCACCGGCGCCGGCGTGCCGCACCTCCTGCCGGCCGCCCTCGAAGTGGGTGAGGCGTTCCGTCTCCGCATCGGAACGGGCGAGCTGAACCGCATCCTGCGCGCCGCCTGGCAGAAGCAGCCGCCGCCGGGGGGGAAGCGGCCGCCCAGACTCCTGTACGCCACCCAGACCGGCAGCGGCCCGCCACGTTTCGTGCTCTTCGTGTCGGGCACGGGGAAGCTTCACTTCTCGTACGTCCGCTACCTGGAAAATGCGCTGCGCGGCGCATTCCCGTTGGCAGGCGTCCCGATCAGGTTTAAGATACAAGGGAAAAGTGGCCGGACCGGCTAATGGTGCAATTTCGACCGCGCACGCGCGAGATCATCACCAAGATCGTCTACTACGGCCCTCCCCTGGGCGGGAAGACGACGAACCTGCGCACCCTGTACGACGGCTATCCGCCGGCCACGCGCGGCGAGCTGGTCGTCGTACCGGCCGGCGGCGACCGGACGATCTTCTTCGACTTCCTTCCGGTCGATGCCGGGACGTTGCGCGGCATGCGGGTGCGAGTCCAGCTCTACACCGTGCCCGGCCAGGTGCACTACAACGCCACCCGCCAGGTCGTGCTGCGCGGGGTGGACGCGGTCGTTTTCGTGGCCGACTCGCAGCGCGAGCTGTTGCGCTCGGACCGGGAGTCGTGGGAGAACCTCAAAGAGAACCTGGCGCTCCAGGGGCTGACACTCGCCGAACTGCCGCACGTCCTGCAGTACAACAAGCGCGACCTCGCCGACGTCTTGAGCGTCGAGGACCTCGACGAGCTGCTCAACGAGTTCAACGCGCCGTTCTTCGAGGCGGTCTCCACCACCGGGATCGGTGTCGAGGAGAC
>NCBR01000340.1 GCA_002279285.1 Acidobacteria bacterium 37-71-11 | reverse complement strand
GCCCTTGGCACGGCCGCCACGCTCGCCGAGGCCGTCGCCGGTTCGCAGGTCGCGGTCGCCACCACCTCGATGCGGAGCCGCGACACCCGTGCGATCCTCACGCCAGCCGAGGCGGCGCAACGGCTCGCCGAATCCGGGGCCGAGGAGGTCGCGCTGGTGTTCGGGTCCGAGCGCGGCGGCCTGTCGCTCGACGAACTGCGCGCCTGCCACATGGCGCTCGCCGTCCCGACCGACCCCGGCTTCCCGGTCCTCAACCTCGCCCAGGCCGTCGGCATCGTCCTGGCGCTGCTCCCGGCAGGCGCCTTCGCGCGCCCGGCGCCGTCCGACCCGATGGACCTGCCGGCCCCGCACGCCGAGTTCAGCGCGGCGCTCGCGCACCTCGACGATGCCCTGCTCGCCTCCGGCTACCTCGATCGCCAGAACCCGGCGCGCGTCGGCGACCAGTTCCGCCGCTGGTTGGGACGCACGGTCCCGACCCGCCGCGAGCTGGCGCTGCTGCACGCGCTCGCGGCCCACGTGACCTACCTGCTGGGCCGCTCGACCCCGCGCTCCTAAGAATCGCCGGCGTCGTCCGGCGCGCCGGCGCCGAGCAGGGCGGCGCGCGGATCGCCGCGGGCGACTCGCCGGAAGCGGTCGCCGAACCCCTCGACCGGGCCCGTGCTTTCGTCCACTTCGATGCGATCGAGGCGGTGGGCGGGGAAGAAGACCGTGATCGGCCCGATCATCGCCGGGCCGGAACCGGCGTGTTGCCGCAGCCATTCCTCGAACGCGTCGAGGCGGACGCCGCGCAAAGTCGCGCCGGCCGCCGTCAGCGCGAGCAGGACGCCCCAGAACTTCTCCCGGGGGCCCGAGCAGTTCACCACCACAAGCTCGCCCGCGTCCATCGCGCCTACCCTTCCGGCTGCGACAGCTCGACGAGGACGCCGCCGGCCGACCGCGGGTGGATGAAGCAGACCAGGCAACCGTGCGCCCCGCGCCTGGGCTCGTCGCCCACCAGTTCGAACCCGTTCTTCTTCAGCTCCGCCATCGCCGAGCGGATGTCGGCGACGCGGAAGCAGATGTGGTGCAGCCCCTCGCCGCGCTTGGCGATGAAAGCGGCCAGCGGCGATTCCGGGCCGATCGGCTCGAGCAGCTCGATGCTCGTCCCCTCGACGGGAAGGAAGGCCACCCGCAGCCCTTCCGATGGGACCTCCTCGACCGCCGCGGCCTCGAGACCGAGAGCCCGGTAGAACGCGAGCCGCCGCTCGAGCGAGCCGACGGCGATGCCGATGTGGTCGAGAACCCTCATCCGTCCTCCCCGCAGAGGCCCCGGACGAGCCGCCGCGCCGCCGCGTACGGGTCGAGGGCGCCGCGTCCGACCTCCTCGAGGGCCGCGGCAAACGCCGCCCGCTGCGGCCCGCCGATGCGCTCCCGCACGAGGGCGGCGACGAGCCGCTCGACGCGCCGGCGGGCGCGCCGACGCCTGGCTTCCTCGCGGAGTCCCGGCCCTTCCAGGAAGCGCTGGTGGTCCGCGATCACGGCGGCGAGCTGCGCCACACCCTCGCCGGTCGTGGCCGAGGTCCGGATCACCGGAGGACGCCACGACGCGGCCGGCGCCATCGCGAGCGCGCCCTCGATCGCCGCGATCTGCCCCTCGGCGCCGGGCCGGTCGGCCTTGTTCACCGCGAAGACGTCGGCGATCTCCATCACGCCGGCCTTGGCGGCCTGCACGTCGTCGCCGAGCCCCGCCACCATGACCAGCACGACGGTCTCGACCTCGCCGGCGATCTCCACCTCGTCCTGACCGACGCCGACCGTCTCGACCAGGACCCAGTCGAAGCCGGCCGCGTCGAGCACGTCGAGGGCGTCGGACGTCGCCACGGCCAGGCCTCCCAGCGCTCCGCGCGTGGCCATCGAGCGCACCACGCCCCCGCGCTCGAGGAAATCGGGCATCCTGACCCGGTCTCCGAGCAGCGCGCCGCCGGAGAACGGGCTCGACGGGTCGAC
>NCBR01000141.1 GCA_002279285.1 Acidobacteria bacterium 37-71-11 | reverse complement strand
CTGGGGGCGACCTCGTGCTACGTCACCGACAACGCCGACCTCGTCATCCTGGCCCGCGCCTCCGACCTGGTCCTCACGCGCGGGACGGCCACGGCGGCAGCGCTCGCCCAGTTCGCGCGCGCCAACCGTGCGCTCCCCTGCCTCGGCCATACCCACTTCCAGCCGGCGCAGCCGACCACCGTCGGCAAGCGCGCCTGCCTGTGGCTCGCCGACCTGCTCGGTGACCTCGAGCGCCTCGAGGCGGAGCGCGGCCGCCTCCTGTTCCGGGGCGCCAAGGGGACCACCGGCACGCAGGCGTCGTTCCTCCAACTCCTCGGCGACGGCGCGAAGGTCCGCGAGCTCGACCGGCGGGTGGCCGCCGCGTTCGGCTTCCCGGGGGCGTACCCGGTTACCGGCCAGACCTCGCCGCGCAAGCCCGAGTTCTACCTGCTCGCGTGCCTGTCCGGCCTCGCCCAGTCGGCGCACAAGTTCGCCGGCGACATCCGCCTGCTCGCGCGCCTGAAGGAGATCGAGGAGCCGTTCGGCGCGGGCCAGGTCGGCTCCTCGGCGATGCCGTACAAGCGCAACCCGATGCGCTGCGAGCGCATGACGGCGCTGGCCCGCCACCTCATCGTCCTCGAGCCCGACGCGGCGTGGACCGCGGCCTCGCAGTGGCTGGAGCGCACGCTCGACGACTCCGCGAACCGCCGGATTGCGCTCCCCGAGGCGTTCCTCACCGCCGACGCGATCCTGCTGCTGTGGCGCTCGGTTGCCACCGGCCTTGAGGTCCATCCCGCGATGGTGCGCCGCAACCTCGAGGAGGAATTGCCGTTCATGGCGAGCGAGGAGATCCTGCTGGCGGCCGCCGCCCGCGGCGGTGACCGCCAGGCGCTGCACGAACGCCTGCGCGTGCTTTCCGCCGAGGCCGGCCGCCGGGTCAAGGACGGCGGCGAGAAGAACCCGCTGCTCGAACTCGTCGCGGCCGACCCGGCGTTCGCCCTCGATCGCGGCCGGCTCGCCGGACTGCTCGACCCGGCCCGCTTCATCGGCCGCGCTCCCGAGCAGGTCGACGAGTTTCTCACGGACGTCGCCATGCCGTGGATCGCGTCCCACGCCGCCGCGCCGGACGACGAGGAGCCGGAGGTTTGAGATACCGCGGACTGTGGGTCGTGGGTCGTGGTTCGTGGGTCGTGGGTCGTGGTCCGGGGTCCGGCCGAGAGCACAGGGGAACAGCCGCACGATCGCGGGTGCTGGCGCGGCTGGCGGGCGGCGCGGCCCTGGCGGTGCTGGCGGCCGGATGTGCGAGCACCGTCCGGCCGGCGCGCCACGCGCCGCACGCGGTCGCGCACACTGCGCCCGCAGCAGCGAAGCTCGGTGCAGTCGAGGAGGGGCTCGCCTCCTGGTACGGGGAGCCGTACCACGGGCGTCCGACCGCCTCCGGGCCACGGTACGACATGTGGGCGATGACGGCCGCCCACCGTACGCTGCCGTTCGGCACCGTCGTTCGGGTGACGAACCTCGACTCCCATCGCCAAGCCGAGGTCACGATCAACGACCGCGGGCCGTTCGTGGCCGGACGCATCCTCGACCTCTCCCGCCGCGCCGCCGAGGCGCTGGGCGCGATCGGCCCGGGCGTGATCCCGGTGCGGCTCGAGGTGAGACGCCTGGGGGACGGGATGCCCGGCGAGCCGTGCTGGGAGGTCCAGGTCGGCGCGTTCGCGAGGCAGGGAAACGCAGCCCGTGCCCGCGCCAACCTCGAGGCCAGGGGGCTCGCGGTGCGCTTCGCGCCGGCCGGCGGCGGCCTCACCCGCGTGCGGGCGACCGGTCTCGCCGGACGGCACAAGGCGCTCGAACTCGCGATCTCCCTCGCGGCCGATTACCCCGGCGCGGTGGCGGTCCCATGCGGAGGCGGCTGGTGAGGGCGCGCCTGGCCGTCGCCGCGATCGCACTGGCCGTCGCCGGCGTCGCCGCGGGCCAGGACGCGCCGCCGCTGGTCGTCGATACGCTGCCGGCGTCGCTCGCGGGCGAGTGGCTCTTCCGCATCGGACACGACCCCGCGTACGCGAGTCCGTTCCGCGAGCAGCGCAACTGGCAGCGGATCCACGTCCCCGGGCCGTGGGAGCGCCAGGGGTGGCCCGAGTACACCGGCCACGCCTGGTACCGGCTCTCGTTCGTGGTCTCGTCCGATCTCGCCGGCATCGACCTTGGTCTCGACCTCGGCCGCGTCGGCGACGTCGACGAGGTGTTCCTCAACGGCCGGCGGATCGGCGACAGCGGCTCATTCCCCCCGCACTTCGACAAAGCCACACTCGCCCGCCGCTACTATCTGATCCCCCAGGACGTCGTCCGGGCCGGCCAGCTCAACGAACTGGCGATCCACGTCTACAACGACTCCCGCTTCGGCGGGCTGCTCGGCCCGCCGCCCGTGCTCGACCGCTACCGGACGGTCCTCGCGCACGCGGTGTTCCGCGACGTGGGGGCGTACAGCGTGGCGACGCTCCTGCTCACGCTCGCCGCGCTTCACCTGCTGCTGTTCTTCACCCAGCGCGACCTCCTCGAACACCTGTCGTTCGCCGGTGCGATGGTGGCTATCGCGTTGTTCGTGGTCGCGCACACGACCTGGGGCCCGTCCCTCGTGCTCGGCTTCGGCGCCACGTACCGCGTGGTCGTGGCCTCGCTCCTGGCCGGGGTCGCGCTCTTTGCCGCCGTCCCGTTCAGGCTTGCCACGCGCCGGCAGCCGGTCGCCCTCCTCGGGCTCGAGACCCTGCTCGCCCTGGGGGCCGCGTTCACCCTCGTGTGGCGCAACGAGGGCGACCTGCAGTTCTGGCTCTACGCCGGCGAGGCCTCCCTCCTCCTCGTCGCCGCCGTGACCCTCAAGATCGAGGCCTCGCTCCTCGGCCGCCGCCCGTGCGCGCCCGCCGCCTTCGTTGCCACGGCGCTATTCACCGCCGCGATCGCGTTCGACGTGCTCGTGGACATCGGCGTCCTCCCGCGCACGCGGCTGTTCGGCGGCGAGCTGATTGCGGCCCTCGCCGCCGTGCCGTTCGCCCTGTGCACGTCGCTCGCGCTCGGGATGAACTGGATGCAGCGCCGCTGGGGGGAGCCGGTGGACGCCACGACCGGCCTCATGACCCGGGAGCGCTTCACCGACCGCCTCGCGTCGGAGCTGCTGCGGACGCGGCGCAACGGCTCGTCGCTCGCGGTCGCCCTCCTTCGTCTCACCGTTGCGGACGCCGCCGGGGAGCGTGGCCAGCCCGCGGTCGAGGCCGTCTCGAGCCTGCGGCGGGCGCTCCGTCAGATCGACCTGCTCGCCCGCTACGACGGCGAGACCTTCGCGCTCCTGCTCGCCGAGACCGACGAGCGCGCGGCGACGACCATCATCGAGCGGCTGCGGCGGACGGCCGGTGAGACCGCGGGCGCCCGCGCCGGCCGCGCCCACACCACGGCCGGCCTCGCGGAGTACCGCCCCGGCCGCCACCTTGCCGCCGACGAGCTGCTCCACGAAGCGGAGGCCGCCCTGTACGCTGCGGTGAGTGAGGGTGGGGACTGCACCGCCACCGCGCCGTAGGGCTATCGTTGCCTTCGCCGGGCAAGAAACAGCGCGCGCGGCGCGCGCGCCCCACACGGACAAGACACGACCTTGCTTCTTTCAATGTGGGGCGCGACCGCCGGGCGCGCGGGCGGTTCAAATGTGGGGCGCGACCGTTGGGCGCGCGGGCGGTTCAAATGTGGGGCGCGACCGCCGGGCGCGCGGGCGGTTCAAATGTGGGGCGCGACCGCCGGGCGCGCTGTCGTCGTCGGGCGGAGAGGCCGGCTGTCCGGCGGGGCGCAGGTAGGCGGGGATCACGGCCCGTATCCATGATGCCGAACGGATTATCCAAATAGCCGGACATACGGGCCTCGGTTGAGGGTGGCGCCGGGGCGAGCCCAGGCACAACCATTGCAAAGGTTCGCAATGTCAATTTGTGGCTGCTTTTGTCCACAGGAGGCGAGGCAGTGGTCGCAAACCAATCTCGATCCGGAAGGGAGGGGTGAACTCGCGTATTTTCAGTCGTTTAGATTTGAGCTATGATACGCGTCAATGCGTTGGATGCTGTAAAGGCACCAGAAGCAAAAGGGAAAAAGGAGGAAAAGGATGAAGCGTTTCGTACTGTTTGCTCTGCTCATCGGGTTCGTGGCGATGCCACTGTTCGCCCAGAACCCCACGGGGACCCTGTCGGGCCATGCGACCGACGGCAAGGACCCGCTCCCCGGCGTGACTGTCACCGTCGCGTCCCCGAACATGCAGGGGACCCGCACGTCGGTCACCAACGGCAACGGCGACTACATTTTCACGTTCCTGCCCCCCGGCGACTACCGAGTGAGGTTCGACCTGCAGGGGTTCCAGACCATCGACACGACGGTCAAGATCAACGCCGCCCAGACCCAGAGGGTCAATGCGACGATGCCGCAAGCAAAGGTTGCCGAGGAAGTCACGGTCACCGGGGCGTACGACACGATCGCCTCCTCCGGGACGCTGGCCACCACCTATGAGAAGTCGCTGATCAACAAGCTGCCCGTGCCGAAGGACCTCATCAACACGGTCGCGTTGACCGCCGGCGTGTCCACCACCGGCCCCAGCGGCAACGTCATGATCGCCGGCGCGATGGCCTACGGCAACCTGTTCATGGTCAACGGCGTCGCGATCATGGACAACGTCCGCGGCACGCCGAACGCGCTCTACATCGAGGACGCGGTCCAGGAGACCACGACCTCCGTGTCCGACATCTCGGCCGAGTACGGACGCTTCACCGGCGGCGTCGTCAACACGCTGACCAAGTCCGGCGGCAACGAGTTCCACTTCACGGCGCGTGACACCCTCACCAACGACAAGTGGACCGCCAAGACGCCGCTGACGACCGCGCAGCGCAAAGACCAGATTCTCAACACCTACGAGGCCACGCTGGGCGGCTTCTTCATCAAGGACCGCCTGTGGTTCTTCGGCGCCTACCGCGATCGCTCGACCGCGGGCAACGCCCAGACCTACATCACCAACGAGCCGTTCTCCTACTCCTCCACCGAGAAGCGGTACGAGGGTAAGCTGACCCTCTCGATCACGCCCAACCACCGCCTGATCGGTTCCTACTTCAAGGTGGACAACCAGCAGGCCAACTACGGGTTCGGCAACATCTACGGGCCCGGCGGCTACAACTTCATGGACAAGGCGAGCCTCTACACCCGGCAGCTGCCGCAGGAACTCGAGGCGGGCAACTATACCGGCGTGCTCACCGACAACTTCTTCGTCGAGGGGCAGTACTCCTCGCGCAAGTTCACGTTCGAGAACTCGGGCTCGAGGTACACCGACCTCGCGCGCGGCACCTGGCTCTTCGACTACAACAACTTCAGCAACTACGCGTTCTTCAACTCGCCGATCTTCTGCGCCGTCTGCAGCGGCGCGGCCGAGAAGCGCGACAACAACGAGTACATCGGCAAGGCGTCGTGGTTCCTCTCCACCAACAGCCTCGGCTCGCACGACGTCGTGGTCGGCTACGACCAGTTCGAGGACAAGCGCCTCTCCAACAACTGGCAGTCGGGCTCGAGTTACGGCCTCGACGTCGACGGTGAGGTCCTCAACCCCGACGGCTCGATCAAGGTAGATGCGAACGGCACGCCGTACCCGATCTTCATCGGGGGCGGCGTGGCATCGATCGGCTGGTTCCCGATCGCCGTGATCACCAGGGGCAACGACTTCAAGACCACCTCGATCTTCGCCAACGACAAGTGGCGCCTGAACAACAACTGGTCGTTCAACATCGGCCTGCGCTACGACAAGAACGACGGCAAGAACGGCAACGGCGCGGTCGTCGCCAAGGACTCCAAGATCTCGCCGCGGTTGAGCGCGACGTTCGACCCGGCCGGCGACGGCTCGCTGCTGTTCAACTTGAGCTACGCGAAGTACGTGTCCGCGATCGCCAACTCGATCGGCGACGCGACCTCGAACGCCGGTTCTCCGGCCTCGATCTACTACCAGTACAGCGGCCCGGACATCAACACCAACTGCGATGCGGTCTCGGGCGCCAACTGTTTGACCTCGCAGCAGGCGATCACGCAGGTGTTCGCGTGGTTCAACTCGCTGAGCCCGTCGGAGAAGGCGGCGGAGCTGTACTACGGCTCGATCCCGGGCCTCTCCACCATCATCCCGGGTTCGCTCAACTCGCCGAACGCGGACGAGTGGACGATCGGCGCCTCCAAGCGCCTCGGCAACAACGGCTCGGTCCGCATCGACTACGTCAACCGCAAGTTCCACGACTTCTACATGACCGAGATCAACCAGACCACCGGCTTGTCACCCACCGACCAGTACGGCAACCAGTACGACCTCGGCTGGATCGTCAACAACGACAGCATCGTCAGCCGCGAGTACAACGGCATCCTGATCTCGGCGCAGTACAAGCTGACCGACGCGCTCAGCCTCGGCGGCAACTACACCTGGTCCACCCTCAAGGGCAACATGATCGGCGAGACCGGCGGTTCCGGCCCGGTCACCGGCGGCGACCTCACCTACCCCGAGTACAAGCAGGAGAAGTGGTACAACCCCACGGGGTACCTCTCCGGCGACCAGCGCCACCGCGCCCGCGTCTGGGGCGTCTGGGA
>NCBR01000140.1 GCA_002279285.1 Acidobacteria bacterium 37-71-11 | reverse complement strand
GTCCCACGGTCACCGCGAGCGACAGGAGGTTCACGCAGGCGCCGACCAACACGGAGAGCTCGAAGGCGATGATCACGAACGGCGGGACCGAGACGATGGACTTGCCCCCCGTGACGAGCGGCCACGCGAGCGCCGTTCCGATGCACAGCGCGAACCCCGCCAAGACCTCCAGAAGGGCGCCCGAAAGAACGGCCGAGTCCAGCCGGCTGCGCGGCCGCCCGAGCGCTTCCACGAGCTCGGGGAACGGAGCCGGCGAGGCCATGCGGACATCGGAGTGGCCCGCCGCGCGCAGGGCTCGGATGGCCTGCGCCCCCCGCGCCAGGTCCGAGAACACGCCCAGCACGCCGGCCTCAGGCTGCATCTTCGACTCCATGCACGGACGCCTCCTTCATCTCCGAGATCGACACCACCGGCAGAAGCCTCACGAAGATGAGGAACCAGAGGAAGAACCAGCCCAGCGACCCGAGCGTGATCCCGACCTCCACGAACGTCGGTCGGTAGATTCCCGTCCAGTCGAACGGGATGCGGTCGTGCGACAGCGAGGTGACGATGATGACGAAGCGCTCCAGCCACATCCCCACGTTGACCAGAACGCAGATCACCAACAGCGCCGCCGGTCGGGCCCGCACCTTCTTCAAAAACAACAGGAGTGGGATGACGCAGTTGCACGCCACCATGGTCCAGAACAGCGGCGCGAAGGGGCCGGTGGCCCGGTACGCGAGCGTCGAGCGCTCGACGCTCGGAGGGCCGCGAAACGCCAGGACGTACTCGAGGATGTACGAGTAGGTGACGACGAGCGAGGTCAGCAGCACCACCCGCGAGGTCATGTCCAGGTGCCACGGGGTGATGAGGGACTCGAGGTGGAGAATGCGGCGGAGCGGCACGAGCAGCGTCACGACCAACGCGACGCCGGAAAAGATCGCGCCCGCGACGAAGTACGGCGGGAAGATCGTGGAGTGCCACCCCGGCAGGATCGAAACGGCAAAGTCCCACGACACCACGCTGTGCACCGAGAAGACGAGCGGCGTCGCGAACGCCGCGAAGTAGAGGTACGCACGGGCGTAGTGCCGCCACTCCTCGTCGGTGCCTTGCCAGCCGAACGCGAACAGACCGTAGAACCGCCGCCGCCACCCCTTGGTCGCGTCGCGCAGCGCGGCGGCGTCGGGGACGATGCCGACGGTGAGGAAGATCGCGCTCACGATGAAGTACGTCGAGACCGCGAAGACGTCCCACATCAGAGGGGAACGGAAGTTGACCCAGAGGTGCCTCTCGTTCGGATACGGGAACAGCCAGTACGCGAACCACGGGCGGCCGAGGTGGATGATGGGGAACAGCCCCGCCGTCATCACCCCGAACACGGTCATGACTTCGGCGACGCGATACACCGCCGTGCGGAACTTGGCGCGCAGGAGGAAGAGCACCGCGCTGATCAGCGTCCCCGAGTGGGCGACCCCCACCCAGAACACGAAGTTCGTGATGTAGACGGCCCACCCCACCGGCCGGTTCAGGCCCGAGACCTGCAGGCCGTAGCGGATCTGGAGCGACCAGCACCACGCCCCGAACGCCGCCGCAGCGGCGGCCGCGACGATCAGGAGCGCGTGAACGGCCCCCGGCCGGCCTTGTGTCGCGAGGACCTTCTCCTGAATCTCGCGGGACGAGGCGAGCGCGCTCATTGTCCCTCATCCCTGACGTGCGCCAGGTACGTGATCGCAGGGAGCGTGTTGACTTCCCCCAACACGTTGTACCCGCGGCCGTCACGCCGTAGAGCCGCGACCCGCGACGTCGGGTCGTCGGCGTCGCCGAACACGATCGCCCGCGCCGGGCAGGTCTGCGCACACGCCGGGACGATCGCGCCGTCCTTCACGGGGCTCTTGGCGTCCTGCGCGGCGTTCTCGCCGAACCGGATGCGCTGCACGCAGAAGGTGCACTTCTCCATGACTCCCTTCGAGCGCACGGTGACGTCGGGGTTCAGCTGCATGTTCAGAGGCTTCGGGAACTCCGGGTCCTGCCAGTTGAACACCCTGACCTTGTACGGGCAGTTGTTCGAGCAGTACCGGGTGCCGACGCACCGGTTGTAGACCTGCGCGTTCAGGCCCTCCGGGTTGGTGTAGGTCGCATACACCGGGCAGACCGTCTCGCACGGCGCGTTGCCGCACTGCTGGCACATCATCGGCAGGAGGTCGACCCGCGGCGGGTTGTCCTCGACGCGCACGAAGTGCTCGACGCGCAGCCACGCCATGTTGCGCCCCTTCGTCATCGCTTCGGGGCCGACGACGGGCACGTTGTTCTCGGCGTAACAGGCGACCACGCACGCCTGGCAGCCGGTGCAGCGGTCCATGTCGATCGCCATCGCCCAACGGTGCACCGGGAAGCTCGGGACCGGGTACATCTTCCCGGCCGCGGGAAGCGCGGGTACGGTCGGCGCCGCGGCGCTCACGGTGCGGACGATCGTCCGGCCTTCCTCGTACGGCGTCGCGCTCAGGCGCGGCAACCGGGTGCGCCTCCCGGTCGGGTCCACCTGGGCGCGCGCCGCCTGCCATGCCGGCGCCCCGGAGCCGGCGTCGAGATCCGCGGTCACCAGCGCGAGGGCTTCCGGCCCCAGAGGCACGGCCACCACGTCCTCGCGGGCCCCCTCGAACGCGCACACGGGCAGCGTCACGCGACCCGCTGGCGTTGCCACCGCGACGACATCGCCGTCGTTGACGCCCAGCCGCTTCGCGGTCGCGGGCGCCAGCTCCGCCCACGCCGTCCAGGAGACGTTCGTGAGCACGTCCGGCACCTCGTTGAGCCAGGGCGACGACGGCCCGCGGCCGTCGTCACGCAGGGCGGTGGGGAAGACGACGAGGGCCAGGCCGGCCTGCGGGGGCGGCCCCGGCGCGGCCAGGCGCAGGAGCCCGGGGTCGGGCAACCGCAGCACCACGGGCTCGGCCCCGACCTTGCCGACGTGGATGCCGGCTTGCTGCGCGGCGCGCTGCGCCGCCGCCAGTTCGTCTCCGGAGAGACCCGGGAAGAGCTTCCCCAAACGGGTTTGCACGAAGGAGTAGAAATCGTCGTACGGCAGCGGCGTCGCGGGCGCCGGCAGCTTCGACGCCACCTCGATCAGGACCTGGGAAGCGCTGCGCGTCTCCCACAGCGGCGTCATGGCGGGTTGCGAGAGCGCGATCACGCCGCGGCGCGCCGTCACGTCGCCGAACGCCTCGAGCGGGTGGTCGTCGGGCAGCACCAGGTGCGCGCGCTTCGTCGTCTCGTCGGGAACGCCGGAGAAGCTCACCACGAGCGGGACGCGGGCGAGCGCCGCCGCGGCGCCGAGGGCGGCGGGAAGCGTGCCGCACGGGTCGGCGTGGTGCACGAGGAGCACGTCGACCTGCCCGGCGGCCGCGGCGGTCAGGAACGCGCGGAGGTCGGACGGCGGCGAGGGCGGATCCTCCAGCGGGTCGAGGCCGTAGAGGACGGTCCGGCCGATGTTGCCCAGCACGTAGTTGATGAGCTGGATCGCCGCCGCGAGCTCGGTGGCGTGCATGCCGCTGCTCAGCAGCCCCGGCCCGAGCACGGCGGAAGGTCTCCTCCGGGCGAGCTCGCCCCCGAGACTCGCGATCGCCGCCTGCGGGAGGCCGCTCTGCCGCTCCGCCTCGGCGAGGTCGAGCCCCTTCACGGCGCCGAAGATCGCGCCCGCCTCCGGAGCCAGCCCTGCGATCCCTTGCGCCGGGTCGCAGAGGAAGCGCAGCAACGCGAGGGCGGCCCACGGTTCGCCGCCGGCCCGCACCGACAACCACGTATCGGCGCTCACCCCCGTCAGGCAGAGGCGAGGGCCGATCCAGACGAGCCGGGTGCGCTCCGGTCCCACCTTTCCCCGGCCCGACGCGAGCTGCCGGGCAAGCTCGACCGGGGAGAGCCACGTCTCCACGAAGTCGGCCCCGAACGACACGACCGTGCGCGCCTGCTCGAGATCGAAGGCGGGAACCTCGGCGCGCCCGAACAGGCGCTTCCCGGCCTCCCGCAGCGCGGCGAGGTCGAACGGCTCGAGCACGACCCGCCGGGCCATGGGGACGCCCAGCTTCTCCATGAACTCCTTCTGCAGGGCGCCGGCGCTCCCCGGTTCGGGGCGGGTGAGCAGCCACACGCCCGCGGGCGAGCCCTTCGCCCGAGGGGCCGCAAGGGCGGTCGCGAGAGCAGCCTCCGCCTCGTCCCAACTCACGCTCTCGAGGCGGCCGCCCTGCGCGCGGCGCGCCGGCCCGTGAAACCTCTCGGGAGCGTACAGGCCCTGGACCCCCGCCTGCCCCCTGGCGCACAGCGCTCCCCCTCCGATAGGGTCGTCGGGGTTGCCCTCGAGCTTTGTGACCCGTCCTTCCCGGGTGCGAGCGGTGACGCCGCACCCCGCGGAACACTCGCGGCACACCGTGCGGTAGAAGAGCGGCATCCCGGGAACGATCTCCTCCGGCGCCACCAGGTAGGGAATGAGCTTTTGCGGACCCGGGGCCGGCGAGCACCCGGCAAGCACACCCGCGGCCCCGGCGAGCTTCAGCAGCGTGCGGCGGTCGATCCCATTCGGTCGCTCGTCAGGCATTGGCCCTCACTTGTGGCAGGTCAGGCAGTCGGTGGGCGCCTTGCGCTGCCGGTGGCAATCCACGCACCACCCCATCGTGAACGGGCTGGCCTGCCGCACCACGTCCATCGCCTCGATCTCGCCGTGGCATTTCTGGCAGCGCAGGCCCGCTGCAATGTGGCGCTCGTGCGTGAAGAATACGTGATCCGGGACGCGGAACACCCGGTTCCACGCCAACACCTTCCCCTCCCGGTAGGTCTTGACGACCAGCTGTACGCCCTTGTTGTCCTTGGCGACGAACTTGTGGCAGCCGAAGCAGCGCCCCATCGAGGGAACCCCCGCCACGGGGGAGTGTGCGGCGTACGCGTGGCACATCTGGCAGCCGATCTTGTTCACCCCGGCGTGGACCCGGTGGCTGAACGGGACCGGCTGCTGCGGCGGCGGCGCCGGCTTTGCGCACGCCGCCGCAGTCAACGCCATGACCAGCGCTGCAACGAGAGGTGACCGGCCCATGGCCCCGTCACCGGTGCAGGGAGAAGCTCTCCTCGGCGGTCTTCCCCTCGGTCACCGTCACCTTCTTGTCCGGCGCCTTGAGGTGCGAGTTCCACACCGCGACCGTGTACGTGCCGGGGGGCACGTCCTTGATGGTGAACTTGCCCTCCCGGTCGACCACCGCGGCGTACGGGTTCTGGCCGACGAAGATGAACCCCAGCATCTCCGGGTGGATGCTGCAGAGCTGCGTGTAGACGCCGGGGCTCTTGAAGGTGTAGCTGCGGGACTCCCCGGGTTTGAACGTGCCGAAGTTGTACCCCTCGTGGTCCGGGGAGAAGACGTTGTGCGCCACCGTGTCGTGGTTGAGGAACTTGACCGTGTCGCCCGCGGTCACGGCGAGGACATGCGGGATGAACTTCATCCCCTTCTGGTCCATCGACTCCGTCTTCGCGGCGTACGAGCCCGGCACTTCCTTCAGGTAGACGACGGTCTCCCCCAGGAACTTCGCCGGCATCGCCTCCACTCGACCGCTGACGGTCCCGCCGGCGGCCTGCGCGACGCCTCCGACAAGTGCCAGAAGGGCCACCACCATCACAGCCTCCCCGGCGCCGAACCCCGTACCCTTGCGCACCCTTGTGAACGATCTCATCGCGATTCCCCTTTCCCTTTCCCGCCCGTTCGCTGCGCCCGTCTCAGAACGCGAATGCCAGGCCGAGCGTGATCGCCTCGACCTCGGGACCGACGGACGCCGTGGGGGTGCTCGGCGCCGCAAGACCGGAAGCGGCCCCCCACCCCCCTGGCGGCGCCCCGTTCGCCTTTTCGACCTGCGCGACCAGCGACAGCTTGATGTTGGGACGCACCAGCGCCTCGACCCCGGCGAACGCCCGCAGGTCGGTCACCGCCGGCCCGCCGGACGGAGAGAGCTTGACGTACTCCACGCGCACGGCCGGGACGAGCCACGGGTAGACGACGTAAGAGAGCTCGTTGTACTGCACGAGCGCGGTCACCACGCCGCCGCCGGGCTGGGCGCGGTCGTGGCGTTCCTGATAGGCGCCGGTGTCGAACTCGAGCGAGTTCCACTGCGCTCGCACCCCGCCGCCGAACGTCGTGGCCGTGTCATCCAGGATCGTGTTGTCGGAGGCGGAGAACCGCGAACCCGACCGATAGTAGAACGTCTGCAGCGTGAGGGACTTCTCCGCCCACGGCTTGCTCGCGTCGGGGACGGAACTCCCCTTCTCGCCGTCGAGCCGCATCCCGCCGAATTTGTACCCGACGTGGGCGTAGTAATCCCCGGGAGATCTCACCTCGACGTTGGCGCCCGCGTTGGCGCCGACCGCGTAGTCGAGGCGTCCGTTGATCGTGCCGTTGCTTGCCCACCACCAGGTTGAGGTCGTGCGGCGCCCCCACCAGGTCGTTGAAGTAGACGCCCACGTGCTCGATCTCGGACGTGCCGCTGGCGAACGTCAGCTCGCCGAAGAACGTGATCTGGTCGTCGAAGCTCCCCCCGGCCCAGATATGGCCCTCCGAGATCAGGTCGTTGAGGTTGACGCGGGCGCCGTTGTCCGCCGCCGCGCCGCCGGAGTTCCGGTTGGGGTGTATCACCGCCTGCCCGTTGAACCCGAGCGCGAGCGGCACGCTCCCGGGGAGCGTCCCGGGCCACACGAAGTGGGGGAACTCCTTCTTGTACGCGTCCTGGCCGAGCGAAACCGTGTTCTGCTTGACGAAATCGCTGTCCACGCCGGGGAAGCGGTAGCCGTTGCGCCGGAACGCCTCGCCGAACGGGTTCAGTTTCGGGTAGATCGTGTGGCAGGTCAGACAGCTCGTGCCGTACTTGCGCGCGAAGGCAGGCACGCCGAGTGCCGACCGCGCGCTCACCAGCAGGATCGCCGCGATCGAAAGCACGCCTGCCCGGACGGCCCAGACATTCGAACGGTGGACCCGGTGTCCCCCCATTGGCGCCCCCTCTCTTTTCATGGACTACTTTTTGAATAGTAATCCTCGTCTCAGGCGCATGCAAGGGGGGGCCAGCCGCCCTTCCCGGCCGGGTTGCGGGGGCACGCGCACGGACCTCGTCGCCGCGTACGGCCAGCCGCCGATGACGACCGCCCGCAGCAAGCGCTCCGGCGGCTTTGCGCTGGCGTCGGTGGACACGCGTCCCGAATCCGCCTTGACGATCACGGCACCCGCCGCTACCCTCCATCCGGGCCGTTAGCTCAGCTGGCAGAGCAGCGGGCTTTTAACCCGTCGGTCGTGGGTTCGATCCCCACACGGCCCACAATAAAGTCAACAACTTACGATTCGGACCGACTCGAGCGAGTAGGCCGTTGCCCCACTGGCGCCCCACCCGGCAAAACGTGGCCGCTGGATCTCACCGGCAAGCACGGCGCCCCTCGCCGCCTGCGAGCGTCGGCCCGCAGGGGGTACCCCCTCCCATTTCGCGGCGATGGAAATCTGACCAGAGCGCCGCCTTGGGCCCGGAACTCGACCGGAGTTATTCGCGTCCCTACCCCGGGGCGCCGTAGGAGGGGACCTCGCGGAGCGCGCGTCCGCGTCTACTCAAGCAGCAGCCCAGCCCTCCGCGGCGGGCTTGAGGCGCAGCGGCGACGATGTGCGCTCCTTAACTTCCGTCTTCGCGAGCCCATAGGACTCGATAGGCTTGCCGTGGAAAGCCATCAACCGCAGCAAGCGCTCAGCCGGCGCCGCCATCTTCTGAGGCGCGCGCTCACTTTCCCAGCGCGAGACGGTTTCCGGCGTTACGCCCATAGCGTCCGCGAAATTCGCGCTCGAGTAGCCGAGGTACGTGCGAAGAAACCGGATCTCCGCCGGCCCCAGCTTGGCAGCGGATCGCGCCAGGTCGCGAGCAATCCTGCGGTGGAGTTCCTCAATCGCGGGGATGACAAGCAACTCCTCGCCACACACGGGGCATCGCCGCACGGGCACGTTGACAAGTGTCACGTTGATGCCGTCCCCATATCTTCGCGTCTCGTGCGTCGTCTCGAGCTTCCCCTTGCCACAAATGGGACATAGGTGCCGGTTCATCGCCCCCTCGCTTTCGTTCTCCAGACCGTCACGACTACGGCTTCCGACTCCCCCAAGAAAGCCACCACCACGCCCATTCGGCCCGTCTCAACCCTGTAACGCCAGCTCCCATTGACTAGCTCTCCGTCCCCTACCGTGCCACACCGAATAGTGTTGATGACATCCGGCTTTGTAAGATCGTGCTTCTCCATCCTCTCAAGGGCGTGTCGCCCGAAGGCAACGGAGTCTTTCCCCCTCAGGATCCGGCTCAGAAGCTTCCGTGCCTGCAGTGCGTCGAGTCGCCTTGTTGTGTCAACCGGCTCCCGGGCCACGATTGATGCTAGATCATGTCTTGACGCAGTGTCAAGTGATGAAGAGCCCCCACCTCTCCCGGGCCCGGCCGGCAGCATTTCACGCCCCCCGGGCACGCCAGCGGCGGAGCCAACCGCTTCCCGCCGGCGGCGTGGCACGTGGCGACTCAGTTTTCGATCGCCCGATGACCGGCTGCGGTCGCCACCAGACGTTGCCAGCCGCGCCACCGGTTTCGCTCGGCAGGTGTATCATCACTCGAAGAGAACACACTTTGAGGCGGAGGTACCCATGGTCGCGGTCTTGATCCTCGCAGCGGTGGCCACAGCCACGTCAACACCGACGCCAACCGCCACGGCGAAGGGAACACCGGCCGCCCAAGACAGGGCGCGAAGCGAAACCTACGGTGACAAGATTCCTCTCCAGCTCCGGCCACGGGCCGGGGGCGAACTGCCGCCTGAACCAACTCCAACGCTCCCGCCCAACTCATTGGGGGGCATTGCCGCCAAGATCAAGCTGAACCGCGAGCAGCTCCCTGGTGGGCGGATCACCCAAGACGAAATGCCGAGGCGCGCCCCCGCCGCTGGCACAACCGGTGGCGAGATCTACGTCCCGCCTGATACTTTCGACGAAATCATCGCCAAAGGGCAGTGCGCCAAGCTGTACCCAGAGAGTTTCGACAGTCAGGTCGACTGTGTAAGTGCTCTCCAAACGATCGCGATGCGCGCGCCATGGGGCGTACCTAGCGAGCAATTCAAGAGGCTCCGTTCCCACTGTGCTGACGAGTGGCCAAACAGCCCCCAAATGCAGAACTATTGCGAAACGAACGAGGTGGAGGCGTGGCATAAGTTGCACCCAGAGGCGCGGTAGGCCACGGCCCCGGCGAGATCGATAACCGACGGCGGGCACCCGCCGAATGCAGCCCGCACCGTGCTCTCCGCCACGGTCACCAGACTTGGTGTCGAATAGGTACCAGGTATCCCATTCGATCTATTCTGTGCTAGGCTTCCCCTCAAGCGTGAATCGGTAAGGAGGAGCGGCGTGCCACGAAAGCCGAGGATCTTCGTCGCGGGCGGGACGTACCACGTCTACTGCCGCGTCGCGCGTGGCGAGCGACCGTTTGTCGATGAGACTGTCGCCGCGGCCTTCGTGTCAATTGTCGCTGACGTCAAGCGTGAGCAGGGCCTGACGGTCCTGGCCTGGTGTCTGATGCCGAACCACTACCACCTCGTCCTCCGCGCGGGGGAGCCGCCGTTGTGGCGCAGCATGCGACTGGTTCAAGGGCGGTTTGCCAAGGCGTTCAACCGCAGCCGGCGCGTCTTCGGCCCGGTCTGGCAAGGACGGTACAAGGCACGCCTCGTCGACGATCCGGCGTACCTCACGCAGGCCATCGCCTACGTGCACCTCAACCCGGTGGCGGGCAGGTTGGTCAAGGATCCGGGTTCATATCGCTGGAGCGGGCATCGGCAGATCCTCGGCCGGGTGCGGTCCGGGTTGGTGGACGTGGATGAGGCGCTGCTGGCGTTCGGCTCCGCGCGGCGAGAGGCTCTCCTCACCTACCGAGGTGTGCTCGGCCGCGGTAAGGACGAGGGGTGGATGCAGGAGGGGCCGGGCCGGCTGCCGTGGTGGCGACCTGTGCGCGCGGAGGACGACGAGCTGCACCTGGATCCGAGCCGGCCACGGCTCGACTGGCAGGGTGGTCTCCACCGTCCGGACCCGCCGAGCGCGGATGCCGCCGATGTGGCGGGGGCGGTGGCGGGGATGGTGGGCGTCCCCCTGGAGGCGCTCGGTGGGAGAAGTCGAGGTGAAGAGTTGCAGCGTGCCCGGGAGCTGGTGATGCTGGTCGGCGTGGAGCAGTGTCGGCTGAAGGTGAAGGATCTCGCTGTGGTGATTGGAAGGGGCGCGGGTTCGGCGAGCCGGCTGTACACACAGGCGTGTGGCGTTCGGCGCGCCGATGCGGCGTTTGCAGCACTCGCGGCGCGGGTCACGCACACGTTGCGGAAGAGCCGGTCGAGGTCATTCAAGCGATAATGGGTGGACTGGGATACCTGGTACCTGTTGAAGCGATAATGAATGAAATGGGATACCTGGTACCTGTTGTACCTGTTGGGTGTTGGCGCTACGCCGTGGCCCAACCCGCGGCCGTGGGTCTGAGTCGCAGCGACCCAGGGGCGGCCTGTTCCCCCGCGCCGACATCCTCAAGGCCGTAGGACTTGATCGGTTTGTCCTGAAGAGTCATCAAGCGCAAGAGGCGCTCCGCCGTGGGCGCCATCTGTTGGGGAGCTTGCTTGCTCTCCCACCGCGATACGGTCTCCGGTGTCACACCCATCGCGTGCGCAAAGTCGGTGCTCGAATAGCCCAGGTAGGTGCGGAGGAACCGGATCTCTCCCGGCCGAAGCCTCCCACGCGAATGCGCCAGATCGTGCGCAATCAACTTGTGCAGCGCTTCGATTGCCGGAATGACTAGAATCTCCTCACCGCACGACGGGCAGCGATGCACGGGCACGTTGACGAGGGTCACGTCGATTCCGCGCCCGTACCGCCGCACCTCGTGCTTGGTTTCAAGTCTCCCCTTACCGCATATGGGGCACAGATTCCCGCTCATCTCCCCCTCGCTTTCTTTCGCCACGCCGTGACGATGATCGCCTCCGCCTCGCCCCGAAATGCGACCACGACGCCTATCCTTTCCGTTTCGACTCTGTACCTCCACGTTCCGTTGATGAGTTCTCCATCTCCGACCCAGCCACACCTCAAGGTGTTGGCGATGTCAGGTTCTGCCAGGTCGTCCGCCTCCATCTCGTCCCGCGCGTGCTGCGAAAAGCCGGTACCGCGCTCCCCCAGAATCCGCTTCAATAGCTTCGACGCCTGAAGCGAATCAAGCCTCTTTGTGGTGTCCACCCCACCCCCGGCCTCAGTTGATGCTACGTCAGGCGTTGAGATGATGTCAAGTTACTCCGAAACACCCCCTCTAGAAAGCTGAGCGTCACGCCGGTGGGGGTTTCAGGCTGGTGCGACGACTTTTTCACCGGCAGGCTAGCGAGCCTGAGGGACACCTTCGCTCCGCCCAAGCGGCGTCCGCGTCAGCGGTGCCAATTGTCCAACGTGTGGTAAGATTTTCGCCCGCGACGGCCCTGTCGTCTAACGGTTAGGACACCGGCCCTTCAAGCCGGCAGCACGGGTTCGATTCCCGTCAGGGCCGCCATCCGCAGGCTCCAATTCCATCTCGACGAGCGCCCAACCCGGGCTTGTCAAAGCCTGCCGAAGGGCCTAGACTCCGCCATGTGAAACGGTTCACTTTTTGAACGTGGACCGAATCGCAGGTTCCGCCCCCCGGAAGGTTCGCAGGATGCGGAGCGGCACACCATTAAGGAGGAACGCAATGTCCAAGAGGCGTATGGTCACCCTGGACGGGAACGAGGCGGCGGCGTCGGTCGCCCACCGCACCAACGAGGTGATTGCCATCTACCCGATCACTCCCTCGTCGAACATGGGCGAGTGGGCCGACGAGTGGTCGGCGCAAGGCAAGAAGAACATCTGGGGCACGGTGCCGCAGGTGACGGAGATGCAGTCGGAGGGCGGCGCCGCCGGCGCCGTGCACGGCGCGCTCCAGGCCGGGGCGCTCACCACCTCGTTCACCGCGTCGCAAGGGCTGCTCCTGTTCATCCCCAACATGTACAAGATCGCGGGCGAGCTGACCTCGTACTGCATGCACGTGTCGGCGCGCACGCTCGCCACCCACGCGCTGTCGATCTTCGGCGATCACTCCGACGTCATGGCGTGCCGGCAGACCGGCTTCGCGATGCTCTCCTCGGGCTCCGTCCAGGAGGCGCACGACTTCGCCTGCATCGGCCAGGCCGCGACGCTGCGCGCCCGCGTCCCGTTCCTGCACTTCTTCGACGGCTTCCGCACCTCGCACGAGGTGGCGAAGATCGAAGAGCTGGCCGACGACGACCTGCGCCAGCTCATCGACGACGGCCTCGTCGCCGCCCACCGCGGCCGCGCCCTCACGCCGGATGCGCCGGTGCTGCGCGGCACCGCGCAGAACCCCGACGCGTTCTTTCAAGCGCGCGAGGCGTGCAACGGGTTCTACACCGCCTGCCCGGGGATCGTGCAGGATGAGATGGACAAGTTCGCCGCGCTGATCGGCCGGCGATACCACCTGTTCGACTACTTCGGCCACCCCGAGGCCGAGAGCGTCATCGTCATCATGGGCTCCGGCGGCGACACCGCCACCGAGTACGTCGAGTCGGCGCTCAAGTCTGGACAGAAGGTCGGCGTGCTGCGCGTGCGCCTGTACCGGCCGTTCGCGATCCCCCAGTTCGTCGCCGCCCTGCCGAAGACCGTGCGGACGATCGCGGTGCTCGACCGCTGCAAGGAGCCGGGCGC
>NCBR01000139.1 GCA_002279285.1 Acidobacteria bacterium 37-71-11 | reverse complement strand
CGCGAGGTGGAACGGATCACCGACGAGCGGTTCAAGACCGGTGTGGTGAAGATGATCGACCTGCTCGACGCGACGACGGCGCGGCGCGAGGCAGAGACCAGGGAGCTGGTGGCCAGGGCCGACGCAACCGCCGCGAGCCTGCGCCTGGCGGTGCTGGCGGGACGGTCGCCGGAGAGCGCGCTGCCGTGAGGGCAGGGGACAGGGCACGGCGTAGAGAAGAGCAACGGAAACGAACGCGTGTGGCGCTGCGACGTCCGCGGCGATCCGCGAGCGGAGAGCGTTGGAGGGGTTGATGACAAGGATCAGCGTGCTGTTGGGTGTGGTCGCGGTCGCCGCGGCGGGGTGCGGCGGAGGGTCGAAGGGCGCCGAGGCGCCGCTCGCGCCGATGGAGACGCAAGTCGTCAAGGTTGAGGCGGGTCAGGTGCCGCAGATCGTCGACCTGTACGGGACGGTCGAGGCCGAGCGGACGGCCGCGGTCTCGTCGCGCGTGATGGCGACGGTTACCGCCGTGGCGGTGCAACCGGGCGACTCGGTGCGCCAGGGGCAGGTGCTGGTGGAGATCGATCCCGCCACCGCGCGCGGCCAGGAGGGGCAGGCGAAGGGCGGCCTCGCGCAGGCGGAGGCGGCGCTCGCCCTGGCCGAACGCAACCTCGAGCGCTTCAAGGCGCTGGCGGCGAAGGGGGCCGCCTCGCAGCTCGAGCTCGACATGGCCACGATGCAGTACAAGCAGGCCAAGGGGGCGGTCACCCAGGGCGAGGGGGCGGTCGAGGCGACCTCTTCGATCGCCCGCGAGTCGAAGGTCGTGGCGCCGTTCGCCGGCCGGGTGACGGCCAAGCTGGTCGAGGTCGGCGATCTCGCGGCGCCGGGGCGGCCGCTCGTCATGGTCGAGTCGGCGGTTGGAAGGCGGCTCGTGGTGGCGGTTCCCGAGACCGTGCTCGCGGCCTCCGGCCTCAAGATCGGCATGCCGGTCGCGGTGCGGCTCGACAGCCGGCCCGGCCAGGAGATGAACGGGCGCGTCAGCGAGCTCTACCCGGGCGCCGACCCGATTTCGCACGCGTTCACGGTGAAGGTGGCGATCGACGGCGAGGTCGCCGCCGGTCTATCGGGCCACGCCGCGATCCCGGTCGGCACGCGGGTTGCGGTCGCGGTGCCGCGCGCGGCGCTGCAGCGGATGGGGGGCCTTGACATGGTGGTCGTTCGTGACGCCCACGGGCTGTCGCAGTCGCGCGCGGTGACCCTCGGCGGCGCGCTCCCAGATGGGCGAGTCGAAGTGCTCTCCGGGCTGGCCCCGGGCGAGGAGGTGGCGGTCGGGCTGGCGCAGGTCCCGCCCGACGGCACGCCGCTGGAGGCACGGTCGTGAGCGAGCGCACCGATCACGAAGGCCGGATCTCACCGGACCAGGCTCGGCGAGAGGCGCTGCGCCTCAAGATGACGCGCCGCCCGCTGGGCGGAGCCGGCCGCATCGCGCGGACGTTCCTCGACTCGAAGCTCACGCCGCTGCTCGTCGTGTTCTCGCTGCTGCTCGGCACGTTCGCGGTGATGGTCACGCCGCGCGAGGAGGAGCCCCAGATCAAGGTGCCGATGGTGGACGTCATGCTGGCGATGCCCGGCGCGTCCGCGCAGGAGGTCGAGCGGCGGTTGACGACGCCGCTCGAGAAGGTGATCGCGGAGATCCCGAACGTCGAGTACGTCTACTCGACGACACAACCCTCGGGCGGAATCATCATCGTCCGCTTCCTGGTAGGGAGCGACCCGGACCAGGCGGTCGTGCGGGTGCACACCAAGCTCGCGGAGCAGGCGCCGAACCTGCCGCCGGGCGCGCTCCCGCCGGTGGTGGTGCCGCGCTCAATCGACGACGTCCCGGTGCTCGCCTATACGCTGTGGTCGAAAGAGGCGTCGCCGATCGAGCTGCGCCGCGTCGCCGACGAACTCAAGGTGGAGCTCACGCGCCACCCGCGGGTGGCACAGGTGACGGTCCTCGGCGGCCGCCACCGAGTGGTGCTCGCGTCGTTCGACCGCGAGCGCCTGGCGAGCTACCACGTGTCGTTGCTGCAGGCGTACCAGGCACTCGCCGGGCTGAACTGGAAGCTGCCCGCCGGCAGCTTCTCCGAGGCCAACGCCGAGCTGCCGGTCGAGGTCGGGTCGCTGTTCCGCTCCGCCGACGAGATCGGCCGGGCCGTGATCGGGGTGTACGGCGGCAACCCGGTCTACCTGCGCGACGTGGCGACGATCCGCGACGGCGCCGAGGAGCCGTCGCAGTACGTCTGGATCGACGCCGGCGCCGCCGGCGCAAGCAAGGGGTTGCCCGCAGGGCTCGACGTTCCGGCGGTGACGGTGGCGGTGGCGAAGAAGCCGGGGACCAACGCGGTCGAGCTGGTGCACGATCTCGACGCCCGCGTCGCCAAGCTCTCGGGGCCGGTGATCCCGGGCGACATCCACGTCACCAAAACGCGCGACTACGGCTACACCGCCAACGAAAAGGCCACCGAGCTGATCGAGCACATGGGGATTGCGACGCTCGCGGTGGTGCTGCTGATGGCGTTCGCTCTCGGCCGGCGCGAGGCGCTGGTGGTGGCGGTGGCCGTGCCCACCACCCTCGCGCTGACGCTCGCCTCGTCGTACCTCTTCGGCTACACCCTTAACCGGGTCACGCTGTTCGCGCTGATCTTCGCCATCGGCATCCTGGTGGACGACGCCATCGTGGTGGTCGAGAACATCCACCGCCACTACGAGCTCGGCTGGGCCAACCCGCGCCTGGCGACCGTCGTCGCCACCGACGAGGTCGGCAACCCGACGATCCTGGCGACGTTCACCGTGGTCGCGGCGCTCCTCCCGCTGGCGTTCGTCTCCGGGCTGATGGGACCGTACATGCGGCCGATCCCGATCAACGCCTCGGCGGCGATGCTGTTCTCGCTCCTGGTGGCGTTCGTCGTGTCGCCGTGGCTTACCTACCGCCTGTTCCGGAAGTTCGCCGAGGAACACGCCCACGCCGGCACGAAGCCCTACGAGGAGACGCGGGAGGAAGGCACCCTGCACCGGTTCTACGCCCGGTTGATGACGCCCTTGCTCGAGAAGGCGTGGCGGCGGTGGGCGCTGCTCGGCGGGGTGGTCGTGCTCTTGGTCGCGTCGGCGTCGCTGGTCGCCGTCGGCGTCGTGACGGTGAAGATGCTGCCGTACGACAACAAGAGCGAGCTGCAGGTGATGGTGGACATGCCAGAGGGGACGACGCTCGAGACGACGAACGGCATCGCCCGCGAGCTGGCCAGCAAAGTCCGCCAGCTCCCCGAGGTGACCGACGTGGAGGTGTACGTCGGTACGTCCGCACCGTTCAACTTCAACGGTCTGGTGCGGCACTACTTCATGCGGTCGGGTCCGCTCGTGGCCGACCTGCAGGTCAACCTGGTGCCGAAGGGCGAGCGCAGCCGGGCCAGCCACGCGATCGCCGAGAAGGTGCGCGCGCTGCTGGCGCCGATCGGGAAGCGGACCGGCGCCAACGTGAAGATCACCGAGGTGCCGCCGGGCCCGCCGGTGCTCTCGACCATGGTGGCGGAGGTGTACGGACCCGACCTCGAGCGCCGCGTCGCGCTGGCGCGCCAGGTGCGGGCGATCTTCGAGCACACGCCCGGCATCGTGGACACCGACTGGCTGGTGCAGAAGCAGGCCCCGATGTGGGAGATCGAGGTGGACCGCGAGAAGGCGGTGCGCTCGGGGGTGACCCCAGAAGCGGTGGTGCGCACGCTGCGCGTGGCGCTGCACGGCGCCGATGTCGGGCTCCTCCACGACGACAACGCCCGTGAGCCGGTCCCGATCGTGCTGCGCCTCGAGCGGGCCCAGCGGTCGAGTCTCGACGGCCTGCTCGGCGTCAACGTCCAGGGCGCGGGGGGCGCGTTGGTGCCGCTGCGCGAGTTGGTCACCGCCCGCGAGGTCGGCCGGGAGCGCTTCATCTACCACAAGAACCTCGCCCCGGTCACGTACGTGATCGCCGAGATGGCAGGCGGGGAGGAAGCGCCGATCTACGGCATCCTGGCGATGGCGAAGCGGATCGACGCGCTGCGAAGCCCCGACGGGAAGCCGATCGAGGTGCTCTCGACCCATCAGCCGGAGGACACGACCCGGTACGCGCTCAAGTGGGACGGCGAGTGGCAGATCACCTACGAGGTGTTCCGGGACATGGGAATCGCATTCGCCGCCGTGCTGGTGCTGATCTACCTGCTGGTGGTCGGCTGGTTCCGCTCGTTCGTCACACCGCTGATCATCATGGCGCCGATCCCGCTGACTCTGATCGGGATCCTGCCGGCGCACGGGCTCTTCGGGGTGTTCTTTACGGCCACCTCGATGATCGGGTTCATCGCGCTCGCCGGCATCATCGTGCGCAACTCGATCCTGCTCGTCGACTTCATCAACCTCGAGCTGCAGGCGGGCGAGAGGCTCGAGAGCGCCGTGATCAAGGCTGGGGCGGTGCGGTTCCGGCCGATCGTGCTCACGGCGGCGGCGTTGGTCGTGGGCGGGTTCGTGATCCTGTTCGACCCGATCTTCCAGGGACTCGCGGTGGCGTTGATCTCCGGCGTCGTGGTCTCCACCGCCCTGACGTTGGTGGTGATCCCGATGCTCTACTACATGTACGTCAAGGCCGCCGGCGTCGAGAAGGTGGTGGCCGTCGACGAGGACGCGAAGTGAAAGGGAGGTTCGAGATGAAGATCGATGCATGGCTCCGCGCCATCGCCGGGACGTTCGTGATGGCGTCCGTCGCCCTCGGGCACTGGGTGCACCCGGGCTTCTACCTGTTTGCCGCGTTCGTGGGCGCGAACCTGCTGCAGTCCGCGTTCACCGGCTGGTGCCCGATGATCTCGTTGCTGCGGGCGCTCGGCGTCGAGGAGTAGGGCGATGAAGCTCCTGATGCTGATCGTGGACGAGGCCAGGAAAGAGGAGCTCGAGATTTTCCTCAACCGCGCCGGCGTGGTGGGGTACACCGAGATCCCGCATGCGGTCGGGGTCGGTACCACCGGACCGCGGCTCGGCTCGCGCGCGTTCCCCAAGACCTCCGCCGTGATCTTCACGGTGGTCGAAGCGGCCGCCGTGGACGCGCTCGTGAGCGACCTCAAGGCTCACTGCGAGGACTGCGGCGAGAAGCTCAAGGCGATCGTCTGGGGCGTCGAGGGCGTGCTGTGAGTCGCGCGCGAGGCCACGCCGCTGCGGCCTCACCCCCCGCTTGCTCGTATATTCCATCGTGGTTATACTTGCAGCTGGGAGGGCTCGTGCAAACAGAATCGGAACAACTCCTTGAGAGGATTGCGGACCGACTCAAGGCGATGGCCGATCCGATGAGGCTGCGGATCTTGCACGTGCTGCAAGACGGGGAGCGTTGTGTCACCGATATTCTCGGCATCGTCGGCGGGAGTCAGGCCAACGTGTCGAAACACCTTTCGGTGCTGCGCCGGGTCGGTCTGGTCGAGTGTCGCCGCGAGGGCGTCAACATGTTCTACCGGATCGAGGACCCGACGGTCTTCGCGATCTGCGCCACGGTGTGCGACTCGCTCGAGCGACAGGTGAACGCCGAGAAGCGCGAGATCGAGCAGGGCCGGGCGGCGATGCTCGCGGGACAGAGGTGAGGGGCGTGAGCGACACCCTCGTCCTGCTCGGAGTCCTGGCGGCCTGGCTGGTCATTCAGTGGGTGGTGCTGCCGAGGCTCGGGGTGCCCACCTGAGCGGTGCCCAACCCGGCCGGCGGCTCGGGTAGGCCCTCGCCCAAAGGCATCGCATGCGGTCCCTCCGGACCGGCGCAGCCGGAGGCAACCGAAACGGACCCTGCCGGCGAGGGAGAGTCGAAACCGTGATTGGAGAAGCGATGGAACAGGCCGACGACAAGGCGCCGGCGGCGCTGTGCCGCGCGTGCGGCAAACCGCTCCTGCCGGTGCCGACCTGAGGGTCGCTGCTCTGGCGGTGCCAGAGCTGTGGGGCGATCTACTCGACCGACCAGGTCTTTCCGGAGGGTGTACCCAGCAACATCTGGGACTCTCTCTGGACCAGTTGTGGAGGGTGACGATGCCGTTGTACGAGTACGTTTGCCAAGGGTGCGGGACGCGGTTCGAGGTGCTGCAGCGCGTCGGGGCGGGCGCGTCGGAGGCCACGTGCCCGAAGTGCGGGGGACGCGAGGTTGCCAAGCAGTACTCCACGTTCGCGAGCGCGATGGCGGGCGCCGCGGGCTCGGGTTCGCTGCCGTGCGGGGCCTCGAGCGCGTCATCGTGCGGGTCAGGGGGCTTCTCCTGAGCGTCGTGACGCGGGCTCGGTCGAGCCCGTCGCCGTGTTCGGAGGAATGCCGTGAAAAGGACGAACGTCGCATTCGAAGCCGTGTCGCCGTTGAATTTTGCCGAGGCCGTCGCGCAGGTGCGGCAGGCGCTGGCTGCCGAGGGGTTTGGTGCGCTCACCGAGATCGACGTGCAGGCCACGATGAAGGCCAAGCTCGGCATCGAGGGTGAGCCGTACCTCATCTTGGGCGCCTGCCACCCGGCGTCGGCCCACCGGGCGCTCGCTGCGGCACCTCAGGTCGGCGTCTTGCTCCCGTGCAACGTGACCGTGTCGGTCGAAGGGGGGCGGACGGTGGTGCGGGCGATGGACCCCGAGAGCGTGATGGGGCTCATTGGCATTCCGGAACTCGCGCCCGTGGGCGCCAGCGTGGGCGCCGCG